>CAZFRK010000363.1:0-2945 GCA_964521375.1 uncultured Rhodobacterales bacterium | reverse complement strand
GGACGGCGCGGGGGCGGTGGGCGCGGCTTCCGACCCCTTGCCCGATCCCGCCTCCGGGGTCGTTTCGGTCGCCTCGGTCGGGCGCGGCGGCTTGGCCGGAGGCGCGCCGGTGGCCACGATCGGCGCCCCCGAAACACCGTCGCCGCCAACCTCGCGCGCGGACTCGGCGGTGGAAGACGACGGCGTCGCCGTGTCCACGGTCGGCACGCTGCCCGAGGCGGTCGGCGCCTCGGTTTCCGCACGGTTCTGGCGCAAGGCGTTCAGCAGGCCGCCGCGCAGATCCTGGGTGGCCGGGCTGAGGAAGACGACCCCGGCGGCGAAGGCACCGCCCAGAACCACCAGCCAGACCATGATCGACAGCCAGCGATGCCCGTGCGGCGAGGCGGCGGACGACCGGGAGGCCGAGGGGGAAGCGGGGGACGAAGCGGCGCGGGCCGCCGCCTGGTCACGCCCGGACGGCGCCTTGCGCGGCGCCGGGTGGGTCTTGGCCGTCACGCCGGGCACGGCGGTTCGGGCGTCACCCGACACGACGGGCACGAAGGTCGCTTCCAGCTCGGCGTAGGGTTCGCAGCCGATGCTTTCGTACTGAACCTCGCCCTCGAAATAGCAGCCGTCGGTGAAGGTCACCGATCGTGCCTTGATGACCCCGGCGAGGTTGCCGGAAATCACCGCGTCCTGGGCTTCCAGGGTCGCGCGGACGCGGCCCGGCGCCGCCACGACGGCGTGGCGCACGTTCAGGTCGCCCTCCACCACGCCGCCGACTTCAACCGTGCCGGAGCTTTCCAGCCGACCGCGCACCACCAGATCGGGCGCCAGATAGGACGCCCGCTGAGCGCCCGACGGGGCGTCCTTGGGGGGGGGGTGGGCAGGGGCGGATGTGACGGCCATGGCAGGGTGTCCTCGTCGTGGCGTCGGCGTCAGGCCGTGCGGTCGGCGATCGGCGACACCGACCGGAACGACGGACCCGAAGAGTGGCCGGGCGACCGCCCCCACGAATCACCGACGGCAGCCGGCGGAAAATCCGGGCTGCCGTCGAACATTTCACTCAGGAAAAAGGTCTTCGGCGTCACGCCGGGGTCGAGGGGCATTCGCCCCCCGAACGATCCCGCGAACCATGATGCCGAGAAAACCTGATCAACGAGCGTCATTCTTGTACGAGATCTCCACGCGGCGGTTGCGCGGCTCGGCGACGTCGTCGCCGGTCGGCACCAGGGGCTGTTCCTCACCGTAGGCTTCCAGCGCCATGGCGGCGGCGTCGACGCCCTGCGCCGCCAGGGCGTTGGCCACCGATTCGGCGCGCTTCTGGGACAGCAGGATGTTGGCGTTGTCGGCACCCACGGTGTCGGTGTAGCCGGCGATCACCACCGTGACCGGCTTGTTGGCACGGTAAGCGGCGGCGGCGGCCTTCAGGGTGGCCTCGCCGACGGCGTCCAGCTTGAAGGAGGCGTTCGGGAAGAACACGGTGAACGGACCCGGCACCGTCGCGACCGGCTTCGGCGCGGGCTTGGCGGCCAGCTCGGCCATGGCCGCCTCGTAGCCGTCGCGGCAGGCGGCGATATGGTCCGGCTGGTGGCCTTCCTCGGCTTCCTGCATCCAGCAATCGAACCCGCCCTGCGCCTTGGCGGCGGCGGACGGCTTGGCCGAGCGGCCTTCCGGCAGGCGGGCCATCAGGGCATCGCGCAGGGCCGGGGCGTCGGCGGCGTAGGGTTCGGCGAGACCGCGTTCGGCCAGGTCGGTCGGCAGGACCGTCTCGCCGCCGGCGGCGGCGCGCGCCTTGGCCACGAAATAGGCGGTGTCGTCCCAGTCGAATTCCTCGCGCTCGGCGCGGGCGAGGGCGACATATTCGGCGTGCAGCGCCTGATTGAAGGCGCCACCCTGAACCGGCAGACCGGCGGCCTTGTCCACGTCCCAGGTGTCGGGGCTGGCGCAGGCGGAAAGCAGACCAGCGGCGGCGGTCGCGAGCAGTACCTTTTTCAGCATCGTGCAGTCGTCCCTTTTGCGAATGGCGAGCCCAGATCTTGCCGCCTGTTGCATTCAGCCCAATCCGCGCCGGGTCCGACGAGGGCGCATCGCATGACGCCAGTGGCGTCCGGCGTGCAAGACCCCCTCAGGTCTCCGCGTCGCGTATGGGCCTCCCCTAGAACCGTCTCTCGTCAAGAAAGCGGCTCGCTCCACGAAATCAAAACCTTCCGGTGCGTAGCCTAAAACTCCTGCCGCTTGGGTTCAAGCGTCAAGGGGCATCCAAGCGGCCATTCAGACACAAGATTTCCTCGGTCCGCGATATCGGCAGCCGTAGTGTCCCGCGCCGACACCGGAAATAGGCGGAAAACCCCTCCTTGTCGACCGTGACTCACGGACGACGAGGCGGGCTTGGCGCCCTAGGCCGGACGAGCCGCGCCGGAAACAAGGCCGGGCGCCCGTCGCGGCACCCGAGTCCGTCCCCGATCAGATCAGCTCGACGGCCTCGGCCATCGGACCTTTCTTGCCCATGCGGGTGTTCAGCCGCACGCGCTGGCCGCTCTCCAGGGCCTGGATGCCCGATCGGTTCAGCGACCCGATCCCGATGAAGACATCCTTGCCGCCGGCGTCGGGGGTCACGAAGCCGAACCCCTTCTCGGCGCTGAAGAACTTGACCACGCCTTCGATGACGGCGTCTTCCTCGACCGCCGCGCTCTCGTCGACCGAGAGGATGTGCGACACCTGTGGGCCCTTCGGACCTTCCTCCAGGTCGCAGACGATGCTGGCGCCCTGGGAGATGGTCTGGAGACCGTGCTGTTGAAGCACGGAAATGTGAAGGAACGCGTCGGAGGAACCGTCCTGCGGCGCCACGAAGCCAAAGCCCTTGGTGGCGTTGAACCACTTGACGGTGGCGGTGATGCTCGACTGCAGCGGAGCCGAAAAAGTCCGGGTGTTCATAGCGAAAAGGAAGCCTTATTACTGGGTAA
>CAZFRK010000362.1:0-2966 GCA_964521375.1 uncultured Rhodobacterales bacterium | reverse complement strand
CGTACTGGTCCTCGGCCGAGGCGGAGTCCGCCTTGCGCCCCTTGCGCACCGCGTTGATCGCCTGATTGAGCGCCTTGGCGTCGGCCCCGGCGTCCTTGAGGATCGCCCCGGCGTCGCCCGGCGCGGTGGTCAGGGCGAGCAGCAGGTATTCGGCGGTGACGAAGGAATCGCCCGCCTTCTCGGCCATTTCCTGGGCCTTCAGCAGGACCTTCTGGGTCGATTGCGCGTAGTACATCTGCGCGCCTTCGACCTTCGGAAGTTTTCGGACGGCGGCGTCCACCGCCTCCTTGGCGCGCGGAGCGTCGGCTCCGGCGGCCTTGAGCAGCGTCGCGGCCAGCCCTTCCTTGTCGTCGAGCAGGGCCTTCAGAAGATGTTCGGGGGTCACCTGCTGGTGGCTTTCGCGCAGGGCGATGGTCTGCGCCGCCTGCAGGAATCCCTTCGAGCGGTCGGTAAAGCTTTCGAAGTCCATGGCAGTCCTCTCATGAGCGACCGGGGCTCTCCGCCCCTCCCATAGGCGACGGAGACTTCCCCTTCCATTGCTTGCGGATATAAGGGGAGGCGCCGTTTTCGGCAAGGGAGCACGACCGCCTACGCCGCCGCGCCGAACGAAGACTTGACGGCGCGGGGGCGGACCAAAATGATGGTGGGATGACATGCACCGTCCGCCACCTCTGGCGTTATCCCGTCAAGGGACTGAGCCCCGAAAGCCTGGATCACGTCCTGCTGGCGCCGGGAGAGGGCCTGCCCTATGACCGGGCCTTCGCGGTCGCCCACGGCAACACGCTCTTCGACCCCCTGGCGCCCGAATGGCTGCCCAAGCACAACTTCCTGATGCTGGCCAAGAACCCGCGCCTAGCGGCCCTGTCGACGTCCTGGGACGAAGCGACCCAGACCCTGACCATCCTGCGCGACGGTCGTCAGGTGTCGCGCGGCGTCCTGACCTCGCCGGTCGGGCGGGCGATGATCGCCGAGTTCCTGGAAGCCTTCCTGAAGGATGAGGTGCGCGGCACGCCGCGCGTCGTTACGGCGGGCGGCCATATGTTCTCCGACCACAAGGAAAAAGTGGTCTCCATCATCAACGCGGCCTCGCTGCACGATCTGGCGCGCGTCGCCGGGATCGAGCTGAACCCGGCGCGGTTCCGCGCCAACGTGATGATCGACGGTCTGGCGCCTTGGACGGAGCTGGACCTCGTCGGCCGACGGATCCACCTGGGCGGCGCCCGGCTGTTGGTGACCAAGCGCATTGACCGCTGCCCGGCCACCAGCGCCAACCCGGACAACGGCAAGGTGGAAATCAACGTGCCCAAGGTCCTGCGCAAGGGCTTCGGCCATATCGACTTCGGCGTCTACGCCCGCGTTCTCGACGGCGGGCCCGTGGCGGTCGGCGATGTCATGACATTGGACCCCGAGGCCGACGACCCCGCCTAATTCCGTTCCCAAGGACGAAGGGCCGCCCGGAACGCATCCGGACGGCCCTTGGCCTATTCGAGGTCGCGACGGCGGATCAGCCGTTGGCGACTTCCTTTTCCTTGCTGTCCGCCTCGTCGCCGGTGGCGCGGGTCCGGCGGCGGCGGGGCTTCTTGGGCGCCTCGTCGGCCAGCTCATGCACGTCGGCGCCCTGGTCGGCCGCCTCGGCCTTGGCCGCTGGAGCCTTGCGGGGAGCGCGGGCCTTCTTTTCCTTGGCGGTCACGGCCGCGGCCAGTTCCGCCGGAGACCGCGGCGGCTCCACCGGGGCGGCGGACTCGGCGGCGGGCGCGTCCGAGGCCTCGCGCTCGCGGCGCTCGGCGTCCCCGGCCTCACGGGCACGGGTGGAGCGGGACCGGCGGCGCGGCTTCTTGTCCTGCTGCGGCACGTCGTCGGACGACCCGTCGGAAGCGTCGGCCTGCTGGTCACGCCCGCCGTCGTCCTGATCGTCGTCCTGGCCCTGGCCGGTCTCGGCGCCGCGCGCGGTGTCCGTCTGGACCCCACGTCCCTGCGGTTCGACCGTGGCCGGTTCATCGTCGTAGTCGTCGGCGTCGCCGATCAGCGCGTTGCCCTGATCCAGGCGCTGCACCTTCACCGGGTTGTTCTGGTTCTGCACCAGAATGATCCGGTAGTAATGCTCGGCGTGCTGGAGGTAGTTCTCCATCAGGACGCGGTCGCCGGAGGCGGAAGCGTCCCGGGCAAGCGCCTGATACTTCTCCACCACCTGATGGGCGTTGCCGCGCACACGGACGCCCGGCCCGTTGCTGTCGAAGGTCTGATTGCGAGACGGACCGCGGCCCTTGGGCTGCTGGTTGTTGTTGCGACCACCGCGCGGGCGGCCTTTTCCATTCGAGCCTTGCTTCATGACTCCATCGACAAATGCAAGTGTTGAAGACTGACCGCGATCATCTGACCGCCGTCCTGCGCCGGCCTCGCCCCGCCAGTCACGCGACCGACATCGCGCGAGGCCCGGTCACGAGCACAACGCCGTTACATGGCCGTGCCGTTTCCGGCGCGAAGGATCCTATGGTGCGTTTAAGCCTGGGTGCGTAACAGCCGTCGGGTTGGCGGGTTGTCCCGGCCAGACACCTTTGGGTGGACATCGTTTTTATTTGGATTGTCCCGTTGGGCTCTGACACCCCGGCGCTACGGCGCCCTTGGGAGAAACCCTATGCGGGCTCCGCCCTTGATCCAAGCACTTTTTTCAATTCAGCCACTCTTTTTTGGCCGTCTACACCCCAAGCGGACGCCGCGCCGCCACGCATCGGTCGATCCCCGCCAGATCCCGGCGAGTCCAGGGCGTCGCGAAACCGGCGTCCCGCAGCAGCGCGGCGACTCGCTCGGCCTGTCCCCGCCCCACTTCCAGGGCGGCGAGGCCGCCCGGCGCCAGGACCCGAGCCAGGGCCGGGGCCAACCGCCGGTAGTCGTCCAGACCATCGGCCCCGGCTTCCAAGGCGCGCCGCGGATCGTGCTTCAGCACTTCCGGTTCCAGGGTCGCCATG
>CAZFRK010000361.1:0-2972 GCA_964521375.1 uncultured Rhodobacterales bacterium | reverse complement strand
GGCCTTGGCTGACACCGTGATTGGTCGGCCTCCCTCTTGAAGACTCCCCTTGGCAGCCGCCCAATTCAATTTGGCGGCTGCCCCTTTTTTTGCGCTCGCGCACAAAACAATGTTGAGCGGAACAGTCGACTCAGGGGCGCGTCAGAAGATCGGAGGCGGCCCGTTCGGCCCCCAACGCGACCATCTCCGCCAGCGCCGCGGCCACGCCGCGCCCGTCGATGTCGAGACCCCGACAGGCGTCTTCCAGGACCACGACCTCCAGTCCCAGACGCCGCGCGTCCTTGACCGTGTAGAGAACGCAAAAATCGGTCGCCAGACCGCAACAGACCACCCGCCCGATTCCCCTATCCCGCAGGAAGCCGCCCAGGCCGGTCGCCGTTACGCCGTCATTCTCGAAAAAGCCGGAATAGGAATCGATCGCTGGGTTGGTTCCCTTGCGCACGATCACCTGCGCCGGATCGGTCCGCAGGTCGGGGTGGAAGGCGGCGCCGGGTTGCCCTTGCACGCAATGGTCCGGCCACAGCACCTGCTCCCCATAGGGCATGGAGGTGGTCTCGAAGGGCGCTCGCCCGGGATGGGCCGAGGCGAAGGAGCGATGCGCCGCCGGATGCCAGTCCTGCGTCAAAACGACCGTCGAGAAGGCGTCCATGATCCGGTTGATGACCGGCACCACCCGGTCGCCGTCCGGGACCGCCAAGGCACCACCGGGGCAGAAGTCTCGCTGCACGTCGATGATCAGGAGGGCGTCCCCGGCGCTCGGGGTCAGGCTGGTCCGCATCGGCATGCTCCCTAATGGTCCTGAAGACTCCGGGTAATAGGATGACGCGGGGCCGCCGGTGGGAGCAAGGCCCCCGACGCCTCGGGCTCGGGGGCCGGTCCGTCAGGACGTGACGATGTCAGGGTGTCCGGTCCTGGGCGCTGTCCCGGAACACGGGACTGCTTTCCATGATCTCGTCCACCACTTCCATGACGCGGCGGTGCTGATCGTGGGCCAATGACAGCCGCTCCTGGGCCAGATCATAGTTGTCCAGCGCGTCCTCGAGACATTGTCCGGCCCGTTCGAGGCTTTCCCGCGTGCGGCGGTTGTCATCCTGGATACGGGCCAGATCATCAAGGATTTCGGCGTTCGTCTGTGCGATGTGACGACACGCCTTCAGGGAACGAAACGTCTTGAAGTCGATAATCTGGGCCATGTGCGTTCTCCTCCGGGCGGCTTGACGCCCAACGCCGAAGGCCCTCCCCCGATCACCCTTCAGGACCCGACGACCCTTAAAGTGTGAGCCGGGGACGGCCCGAGAACAACACATTTATTTTGAGCGCAAACAAATGAACGCCTCCATGCCGAAACCGCGCGGGCGGAGACGAAGGCGGAGGGAATGGCGCGCCCTGCAGGATTCGAACCTGCGACCGTCCGCTTAGAAGGCGGATGCTCTATCCAGCTGAGCTAAGGGCGCCCAAGCCCTCGCGGGAGCGAGATCAGACGACGCGATTGAAGGCGAAGTTGTCCGCGTAGCTCTTCGGCTTGACGCGGCGTTCCTTCGGCTCGTCCAAGCGGACGATCCAGCCGTTCCGCTGAGCGTGGGCGATCGCCTGCTGCTTGGACTCGAACCGCAGCTTGACCTGATTGCGGGTGTCGCGGGAGCCGGACCACCCCATCAGCGGGTCGTTCTTCTTGGCGTCACTCGGCTCGAACTCCAGAATCCAAAGCTGCGTATTCGCGCGACCGGACTGCATGGCCGTCTTGGCCGGACGATAGATGCGAACGACGGTCGCCATGGCTGCTCCTGCCTTTTTCATGATCCTCGGGCTTGACCGGGTCGCCCGCGCGGCGAACCAAGCATGGTCGGGGCGAGAGGATTCGAACCTCCGACATCCTGCTCCCAAAGCAGGCACTCTACCAGGCTGAGCTACGCCCCGCTCCGGCCTTGTGGCGGCGAAAGTAAGGGGTTTCGCGGGTCCTGGCAACCCGTTCCAGGCAGTGCCCAAACGGGAAACCCCGGCGGGGAGACGGAGCGGCACCACCGACGGACAGTCGCGTCTCGCCGCCCCTGTTTCGACCATGCGCCTTTACCGGATCGAAGGCATTTTCCCAGGCCGAGACGTCGTCGCGAAGGCGGCTAGCGGGTCGGAACCGGCAAGGCCGGATGGCGCATGCTGTCGCCCACGGCGATGCCGTTGTCGTCGGCCACGCCCGCCGCCACTTCCAGCACGGAGCGGGCGGGCAGTGACGGGCCACGCGGGGTCAGATCGTGCGGTTGGACGTTTCGCTCGATGTGGATCACCTGGTTGGCGTCGTCGAGGAAGATCATATCGAGGGGAATCTCGGTGTTCTTCATCCACATCCGGACCGGTAGCGACTCCGGCCAGACGAACAGCATCCCCGCGTCGGCGGCCAGCGTCCGTCGATACATCAGACCGCGCATGCGTTCTTCGGTCGTCAAGGCCAGTTCGACCTGGAAAGCGCGCTCCCCCGCCTCCGTCCCAACCGTCAAGGGCGTGGCGTCCGCCCCCCCGGCGAGGGCCGAGGACGCCGGAATGGAGATCGCGCCGAGGAGGACAAAAGCGTAAGCAGTTAGAATTAAAACCCATGATGTAGAAAATGGGCTTCTTTCCGACTTCATATACCTTTTTCGCATTCCAGGACCTCTCTAGGGCCTTTATAGTGAAATCAGTTGCGCGGGCCGGGGGAAAGATGCGGTACCCAGCGTCAATCGGCAAGGATAACGCCACACGGGCGGCGACTCTTCGGCGTCCGACGCTCCCCTCCCTCCCCCGCCCCGAAGACCTTTGGCCCTGGCCCCATGCCCGCGGCCTTACCGACTGACGGGAGGCGCCCCCCGACTGCCCCCCTTGCCTCCCGTTGGAGAACGCCGAGCGGTGTCCGCCGCTCGGCGTTCACCGTTTCCGGACCAAATCCGGACCAAGCGGGCGCCTCGCCGGGCCGTGGCCGATTGATTCGCCGCCTGACTCCC
>CAZFRK010000360.1:0-2993 GCA_964521375.1 uncultured Rhodobacterales bacterium | reverse complement strand
TGACCATGTTCGCCATGGTGCTGGCCATCGGCCTGCTGGTGGACGACGCCATCGTGGTGGTGGAAAACGTCGAACGCATCATGAGCGAGGAAGGACTGCCGCCGCGGGAGGCGACCCGCAAGTCCATGGGCCAGATCACCGGCGCCCTGATCGGCATCGCCCTAGTGCTGTCGGCGGTGTTCGTGCCGATGGCCTTCTTCGGCGGCTCGGTCGGCGCCATCTACCGGCAGTTCTCGCTGACCCTGGTGTCGGCCATGGCCCTGTCGGTGGTCGTCGCCCTGGTCCTGACCCCGGCCCTCTGCGCCACCCTCCTGAAGCCCATCCAGCCCGGCCACGGCTTTTCGCACAAGGGATTCTTCGGCTGGTTCAACCGCGGCTTCGACGGTGGTCGCCGCCACTACACCCGCGGCGTCCGCCAGATCGTCAAGCGCCCCTTCCGCATGCTGCTGATCTACGGCCTCATCCTGGGTGGATTGGCCTGGATGTTCCTGAAGCTTCCCTCGGCCTTCCTGCCGCCCGAGGACCAGGGCATCTTCTTCGTCCAGGTGCAGGCTCCCGCCGGGGCCACCGAGGAACAGACCTCGGCCATCCTGAAGCGGGTGTCCGACCACATCCTGGAGACCGAAAAGGACACCGTGGAGGGTATCCTGACCCTGTCCGGCTTCAACTTCTCCGGTCGCGGCCAGAACATGGGCTTGGCCTTCGTGCGCCTGAAGGACTGGAGCGCGCGGACGACGCCCGACAAGAAGGTTCCCGCCATCATCGGGCGGACCATGGGCTTCGTGATGGGCATCAAGGAAGCCCGTATCTTCGCCTTCGCGCCGCCCGCCGTGGTGACGCTCGGCAACTCCAACGGCTTCGACCTTCAGCTCCAGGACGTCGGCGGCCTCGGCCACGACGGACTGATGCAGGCCCGTAACCAGCTGCTCGGCATGGCCTCCCAGAACCCGGCGCTGACCCAGGTCCGCCCCAACGGTCTGGAGGATACCCCGCAGCTGCGCCTGGACGTCGACCGCGCCCAGGCCCGCGCCATGGGGCTGTCCCTGAGCGAGATCAACAGCACGCTGGCCGCCGCCTGGGGGTCGTCCTACGTCAACGACTTCGTGGAAAACGGTCGCGTGAAGAAGGTCTATCTTCAGGCCGACGCCCCGTTCCGCATGCTGCCGACGGATTTCAGCCGCTGGCAGGTTCGCAACCAGCAGGGCGACATGGTGCCGCTCACCGTCTTCACCGACTCCCACTGGGAAATGGGGTCGCCGCAGTTGAAGCGATTCAACGGCGTGCCCTCCATGAACCTCCAGGGCGCGGCGGCGCCGGGCTACAGTTCCGGCGAGGCGATGACCATCATGGAATCGCTGATCGAGAAACTGCCCGAAGGCGTCAGCTACACCTGGAGCGGCCTCAGCTACGAGGAGAAACTCGCCGGTTCCCAGGCGCCCGCGCTCTACGCGCTGTCGATCCTGACGGTGTTCCTCTGCCTGGCGGCGCTCTACGAAAGCTGGTCGGTGCCCTTCGCCGTGATGCTGGTGGTGCCGCTGGGCGTGGTCGGCGCGGTGGTCGCCGTGACGCTGCAGGGGCTGTCCAACGACGTCTACTTCCAGGTCGGCCTGCTGACGACCATCGGCTTGGCGGCGAAAAACGCCATCCTGATCGTCGAATTCGCGAAGGAACTCTATGAAAAGGGCCGCTCCCTGATCGGCGCCACCATGGAGGCCACCCGCCAACGCCTGCGTCCGATCCTGATGACGTCCCTGGCCTTCGTGCTGGGCGTCACGCCGCTGGCCCTGGCCGACGGCGCCGGATCCGGCGCGCAGAACGCCATCGGCGTCGGCGTCATGGGCGGCATGCTTTCCGGCACCGTGCTGGCGATCTTCTTCGTGCCGGTCTTCTTCGTCGTGGTGCAACGCTGGCTGGGCCGCCCGCCCCGCCGCGTGCCGATCAAGGCCGAGGACGGCAAGGCCTGAGTCGGGCGACCGCCCGACGCCGACCGACCCGCCATCGACCGCCTCCTTGACCCCGCCGCCCGTGGACACCACGGGCGGCGGACCCATTTTCGAGCAATAGGTGCCATCCACCGATGGTCCTTCGGTGCCGCCTGGGCTATGCTGGCGGGGCAGACGGGAGGGGCAGGGCGGAAAAAGCCATGCAGGTCATAGAACTAACAGCCGGAACCTACTGGCTGGACATACCCGACGCGGACCTGCGCATTCTGTGCGGTTGTCCCGCCGACAGCGTCAAACACCTGATCAAACGCGGCCTGATTCGGCGCGTGGAACGTGACGGCGTGGCCTTCGAGACCGGCCCGAACGCGGTGCTTCTGTCCGATGTCGCCCTTCAGGGCGGCGCCTTCTGCAATCTGGCCGAATTTCCCGTCCTTCAGATGCTCTATCGCCAGGGCATGCTGCTGCCCGGCCATCCCAACAACACCGGCGCCAAGCCGCTGCTCGTCGGTCTGCCCGATCAGGTCACGGCGCAGATGGAATACATCCATCGCGGCAACTACGGTCTTTTGAGCACCGAGGAACTGACCGCCACCGGCGTCCCGCCGGACGTGGCGGAAGAGTGGATGCGGGTCAAGCTGCGCTTCGCCTTCGGCAGCATCCGTCGGCCCGAGGATCTGCTCGACTGGGTCGCCCTTGAGGACGCCGAGGTCCCGGTGCGCGGCGACGTCACGGTCCGCCGGGTGGACGTCAACGTCTTCGAATTCCGCTACAAGGGCGACCGGGCCATCGTCGACCTCAACCTGGAGCCGGGGCACCAGTACGACGCCCCCTTCACCCTGGGCTATCACAACCTGCGCCGCGAATATTTCGCCGTCGTCCATTCCGGCGAAGGCGACGGCTGGGACGCCGACCGTCCGACCATGGGCAGCGTGCTCATGTACCAGGGCAAGGTCTACCTCATCGACGCCGGTCCCAACCTGGGCGCCGTCCTGGGGGCGCTGGGGATCGGCGTGCACGAGATCGAAGGCATCTTCCATACCCATTCGCACG
>CAZFRK010000359.1:0-3010 GCA_964521375.1 uncultured Rhodobacterales bacterium | reverse complement strand
GGGCGTCGGGGAAGTCGCCGACCAGAAAGTACCCCAGGGCCGTGGCGCTGAGAATTTCCAGGTATTGGAACGGCGCCAGAAGGCTGGCCTCGGCGTACTTGAAGGCCAGGGCGATGACCAGATGGCCGCCGGTGCCCAGCACGCCGAGGCCGAGCACATAGGGCCAGGCCTCCGCGGGAACCGGCGCCAGGGCCAGGATCGGCGCCTGCCAGACGGCGCCCGCCGCCATGGCCGCGGCCAGGAAGGCCGCCGCGAAGACCCCCGACCACGCCTGAAGGGTCAGTCCGCCGAGGCGCGCGGCGATCGACCGGCTGATCGTCAGATAGGCGGCGAAGGTCACGGCGGCGACCAGAGGCAGGGCCACGTGCCAGCCGTAGGCGGCCCAGTTGGGGCGCACCACCACCAAGGCCCCGACCAGACCGACGGCCACCGCCGCCAGCCGCCGGGGACCGACGCGCTCCCGCAGGAAAACGGCGGAAAACAGGGTCAGAATCAACGGCTCGATGAAGAAGATGGCGATGGTGTTGGCCACCGGCAGGACCCGCACGGCCCACACCATGCACAGGATGGTGCCGCCGAGAAACAAGCCGCAGGCGGCCAGCCGCAGCAAATCCGCCACGCCGCGCTCGGGCAGGCGGAGGCCGCCGCGCAGCGCCAGGACGCCGCCCAGGAGGACGGTCTGAAAGCAGAAGCGCAGGAACGCCACTTCCGCCGGGGGCAGCCAGGCGCCCAGGATCTTGGACATCGCCTCCATGCCCGGAATGACCAGCATGGCCGCCGTCATGAGCAGCATGCCGGTTTCGCTGGCCGAACGGGGGCGGGCGGGGGCGGCGGAAATGGGTCAGGACTCCGGCTTGGGAATCCACAGGCTCTGGCGGTCCTGAAGCTTGGCGTCGCCGTCCGGCAGCCAGGGATTCAGGGCACGCAGGACCGCCACGGCCACGGCCTCGCGCTTGGAGAACCGCGCCAGGGTATCGCCGGGCCGCGCGAAGGCGCGGTGGATGGGCAGATCCAGATGGCCGCCCACCTCGATGGGGGCGTAGCTTTCCTCGATTCGGACGTTCAAGGCCCGCACCTCGCCCAGCAGGTCGGCCAACTGCCCGGCCAACCGCTGGTTCTCGGCCTCCAGCGAGCCGAGGCGGGCGGCGTAGGCGGCCACCGCCTGATCGCGGTCGCGCACCACCAGGACCGCGCTCAGGCCAAGGGCCGCGGTCGACAGGACCACGGCCACCATGGCGAGACGCAGGGACGGCTTCACGATGCCGCCCTAGTGGGTCAGAAGGACGGGCAAGGGCGCGTGATCCAGGACATGGCGGGTGACGCCGCCCAGGATCAGCTGCCGCAGGCGCGAATGGGTGTAGGCGCCCATGACCATCAGGTCGGCCTTGCAGTCGCCCGCCGCCTTGAGGATGGAGGCGCCGACCGCGCCGCCCGACGGCACGACCTTGCGGATGTCGCAGGATACGCCGTGCCAGGCCAGATGGATGTCCAGTTCCGACGCCGGGGCGATGTGGTCGCCTTCCTCGGCCACCAGGATGGTCACGGAGTCCGCCTTGATGAGGAACGGCATGGCATGGGTGATGGCGCGCGCCGCCTCGGCGCTGCCGTTCCAGGCGATGGCCACCGACTTTCCGATGGAGGTGATCGGATCGCGCGGGGCGGCCAGGACCGGACGACCGCTTTCCATCAGGGCGGCGTTGAGGGTCGCCTGAAGGGCCGGTTCCTCGTCGCCCTTGGGGCGCCCGACGACGATCATGTCGGCCATGCGTCCGCGCAGGGCCACCAGCTCATCCTCGATGCCGACCTCTTCCAGATAGGCGGCGGACATTTCCGGCGGCCCCGGAGGCTCGTCGGTCACCGGGATGGCGTAGCGACCGCAGAACTGGTCGAACATGGCGCGGACTTCCTGGGCCCGCGAGGTGCCCTCCCGCTCGCAGGCGGTCATCATCTCGTCGACCATGGCGCCGGACATGGCCTCGCCGACCAGGGGCACGGCGCTGGCGGGATCGGGGCGGACGTGCAGCACGCGCACGTGGCAGTTGAGGTCGCGTCCGATGAGGAAGGCGGTCTCCATCGTCGCCAGACCCGTCTCGGTGTCGGGAATGACGGCCATGATGGTCTTGATGCCGGACATGTTCAGACTCCCCTTCCTGGGGCGCCGCGAGGGCGCGAAACCGTGATCACTTATGGTCCATTATGGGCGAAAAGCCGCGCCGCCGGAAGATCAGGCGCCGCAGCACTTCTTGTACTTCTTGCCCGACCCGCAGGGACAGGGATCGTTGCGCCCCACCTTCTGGGCGCGCTTGACCGGGCGCGGCCCGGAAATGCCGTTCTTGTAGTACCAGTCACCGTCTTCCTTCACGAAGTAGCCCGATTCGTGGTGGGAGTGGTCTTCGCCGTTCATGCGGAAGCGGGCGACGAATTCCACCCAGCCGGTCGTGTCCTCGGCGCCGCCGTCCTCGGTGGACAGGACTTCCAGCCCGGTCCATTCGCTGGACCCGGCCCACTGTTCGGTGTGGGCCTGATCGAATTCGTGCTGGGTGTCGGGCGTCAGGGAGGCGCGCAGGAAATCAATGGCCCCGGTGGCGAAGGCGCTGTAGCGGGCGCGCATCAGGGCCTCGGCGGTCGGCGCCTTGGCGTCTCCGGCCAGGATAGGGCCGCAGCAGTCGGAATGGCTCTTGCCGGAACCGCAGGGACAATCGGTCATGGTCATCAAACGCCTTCTTGGTTCTTGGTTGGCGGAAAAGGGACGGGTCAGGCGGATACGGCGTCCCGGGCGGCGGCGTCGGTCTTCGCCTTGCTGCCCGAGCTGTCGATCCACGTCCAGGTGATGGGGCCGGTATCATAGCCCAACTGGGCGCGCAACACCGCCGGAGAGGCGTCGGAGGCATTGCGCTTGCGGTGAAGGATGCGCTTCTCGGCCACCTCCGGGTCGGTGTCCAGCCACAGGCCGTCGAAGGGCACCCCGGCCCGGTCGGCGGCGGCGGCGATGGCGTCCCGCTCCTCCGGG
>CAZFRK010000358.1:0-3066 GCA_964521375.1 uncultured Rhodobacterales bacterium | reverse complement strand
ACGTAGCCCTTGCCGGTGTTGACGGTCAGTTCCATCTGCAGCGTGGAGTTGGTGTCCAGGTGGCAGATGACCAGATCGGGGTTCATGATCTCGATGTCATGCCCGGCCTCGATCTGGCGCGCGGTCACCTCACCGGGGCCGGAGGCCGTCAGGGTCATGCGCTTCGGACCTTCGCCGTGCATGCGCAGGGCCAGGGCCTTGATGTTCAGGATGATGTCGGTGACGTCTTCCCGCACACCAGCGACGGACGAGAACTCGTGCAGCACGCCGTCGATGTGGATGGCGGTCACCGCCGCGCCCTGGAGCGAGGACAGCAGAACACGGCGCAGGGCGTTGCCGAGGGTCATGCCGAAGCCACGCTCCAACGGCTCGGCGACCACCGTCGCGACGCGCTGGGCGTCGTCGCCCGGCTCGATGTTCAGCTTCGACGGCTTGATCAGTTCCTGCCAGTTTTTCTGAATCACGGGCGTGCCCTCATTCAAACGGGGTCGGGACAAGGCGGGATTGGTCTCCGGTGAGGACTCCGGCGGAGCTTTCGGCTCCTGTTCCCCGGGGCTACCGAGGACCGGTCGGACCTGCGTCCGGACCTATCACGCCAAAACCGCCGGACCCCGGACGGATGTCCGGGGCGGCGGCGGAAGGAGTACGGCGGCGGACTTAGACGCGGCGGCGCTTGCGCGGACGGCAGCCGTTGTGCGGGATCGGCGTCACGTCGCGGATGGCGGTGACGGTGAACCCGGCGGTCTGCAGGGCACGCAGGGCGGACTCACGACCGGAGCCGGGACCGCACACCTCGACCTCAAGGGTCTTCATGCCGTGGTCGGCGGCCTTGCGACCAGCGTCTTCGGCGGCCACCTGAGCGGCGTAGGGAGTCGACTTGCGGGACCCCTTGAAGCCCTGGGCGCCGGCCGAGGACCAGGAAATCGTGTTGCCCTGGACGTCGGTGATGGTGATCAGGGTATTGTTGAACGTCGCGTTCACGTGAGCGATGCCGGACGTGATGTTCTTGCGTTCGCGCCGACGGGGACGCGCAGCGGCTGCCTTGGCCATTGCCTAACCTGCCTTCCTAAAACCTGGATTACTTCTTCTTGCCGGCGATCGGCTTGGCGGGACCCTTGCGGGTGCGCGCGTTGGTGTGCGTGCGCTGGCCGCGAACCGGGAGGCCCTTACGGTGACGGAGACCGCGGTAGCAGCCCAGGTCCATCAACCGCTTGATGTTCATCGCCACTTCACGGCGCAGGTCGCCTTCGACGCGGTAGTCGCGGTCGATCAGCTCGCGAAGGCGCAGCACTTCGTCATCGGACAGCTGATTGACGCGGACCGAGTCCTCGATGCCGACCTTGCCGCAGATCTCGCGGGCGGTCTTGGGACCGATGCCATAGATGTAGGTCAGCGCGATGGGAACGCGCTTGTTCGTCGGAATGTTAACGCCAGCGATACGCGCCAAAGCCCGTACTCCTTGATAAAAGAGGCACCGTTCGAGGGAGAATCGGCACCCACGAATTCATTGTCCGAACAGAGAGACTCGGAAGGTGCGCGATTATAGTCATCCCGCCCCTTGAGTCAACTCACACCGTCAGGGAATTTTCCCCTTCGGCATCAGGCCGTTTCGAGGATCTCCTCCAGGTCGACCGTGACCTGATTCATCTGCTTGGTGCCGTCGACCACCTTCAGGAGTCCCTTGGCCTCGTAGTAAGGCAGAAGGGGCGCCGTCTGGGCATGGTACGCCTCCAGACGGCTCTTCACCGTGTCGGCGTTGTCGTCGGCGCGGCGCTTGAACTCGGTGGCGCCGCAGGAATCGCACACCCCTTCGGTCTTGGGGGGCTTGAAGGTATCGTGGTAGCCCGCGCCGCACTTGGCGCAGGTGAAGCGCCCGGTGATGCGCTCGACCAGAAGCGAGTCGGGCACGCGCAGCTCTATGACCACGTCCAGCTCCATGCCCTTGGCCTTCAGCAGCGCGTCAAGCGCCTCGGCCTGGGCGACGGTGCGCGGGAAGCCGTCAAGGATGAAGCCGTTCTTCACGTCCTCGGCGTTCAGGCGATCGTCGATGATGCCGATCACGATGTCGTCGCTGACCAGCTTGCCCGCGTCCATCACCGCCTTGGCCTTGAGTCCGATCTCGGACTCCGAGGCCACGGCGGCGCGCAGCATGTCGCCGGTGGAAAGCTGCACCAGGCCGTATTTCTCCTGCAGGAACTGCGCCTGGGTGCCCTTGCCGCCTCCCGGCGGCCCCATGAAGATGAGTCGCTTGCCCTTCATTACTTACGCTTCCCCCTCAGCTTCGATTTCTTGATGAGGCCCTCGTACTGGTGCGCCAGCAGGTGGGACTGAACCTGAGCCACGGTGTCCATCGTCACGGTCACGACGATCAGCAGGCTGGTGCCGCCGAAGTAGAAGGGAACGGCGTACTGGCTGATCAGAATCTCCGGCAGGATGGAAATGAACACCAGGTACCCGGCACCGACCACGGTCAGGCGCGTCAGCACGTAGTCCAGGTATTCCGCCGTGTTCTTGCCCGGACGGATGCCGGGGATGAAGCCGCCGTATTTCTTCAGGTTGTCGGCGGTGTCGGCGGGATTGAAGACGACGGCCGTGTAGAAGAAGGCGAAGAAGATGATCATGGCGGCGTAGAGCGCCATGTAGAGCGGCTGCCCATGGCCCAGCAGGGCGGTCACGGTGCCGATCCAGCCGCCCGCGTCCCCGGCGCTGAAACTGGCGACCGTGGTCGGCAGCAGCAGGATGGAACTGGCGAAGATCGGCGGAATGACGCCCGGCGTGTTGATCTTCAGCGGCAGGTGGGTGCTTTCGCCGCCGTACATCTTGTTGCCGACCTGGCGCTTGGGATACTGCACCAGGATGCGCCGCTGGGCGCGCTCGATGAAGACGATGAAGGTGATGACGGCGACCGCCATCAGCAGGATGCCGACGATCACCAGGGCCGACAGGGCGCCGGTGCGGCCCAGTTCCAGGGTCGCGGCCAGGGCGCCCGGCAGGTTGGCGACGATACCGGCGAAGATGATCAGCGAGATGCCGTTGCCGACGCCGCGCGCGGTGATCTGCTCGCCC
>CAZFRK010000357.1:0-3096 GCA_964521375.1 uncultured Rhodobacterales bacterium | reverse complement strand
CACCCATCGAATCACAACCGACTGAAATCACTCAACTCTTTTCCGATCAGGCTCTCAGACGCTAGGATATCAGCTCAGAAATCGCGGTCCAACCGCAGCAAGCCATCGCGCTTCCTGGCTGCGCTACGCAGGATAAATGATATTGAGGGCGTTTAGCTCCAGATTCTCGACCGTTTCGATTGACCGAAAGCCCTTCAGGGAAATTCGAGTTATTTTGCCGAATGTATCGAAGTCCCGTGCCATTCTGTGGCGGATCCTGCGTGTGGAAGGTTGAGTCCGGCTGGGCGCACGGCTGACTATCCTTAGCATCTAGTGGTTCGTATTAAAACTGTGGCAATGGTGGGACTTTGCCCTTGCGTTTCCCTGAATTCTCCCGTAATTACATTTTTAATACGTAATATAAACGGGGAAACGGTGGCATGCTCGCGGGACGTCGTGTCCTTCTCATCATATCCGGCGGCATCGCCGCCTATAAGAGCCTGGAGCTGATCCGGCGGCTGCGGGATCGCGGGGCCTCGGTGCGCTGCGTGCTGACCGAGGCGGCGACCCGGTTCGTCACGCCCCTGTCCGTCGCCGCCCTGTCCGAGGATCGCGTCTACCAGGATCTGTTCAGCCTGACCGACGAATCGGAGATGGGCCATATCCGCCTGTCGCGGGAAGCCGACCTGGTGGTGGTCGCCCCCGCCACGGCCAACCTGATGGCCAAGATGGCGGCGGGGCTGGCCGACGATCTGGCCTCCACCCTGCTGCTGGCCACCGACAAGCCGGTCCTGATCGCCCCGGCCATGAACACCATGATGTGGAGCCACGCCGCCACCCAGGCCAATCTGGCGGCCTTGCAGTCTCGCGGCGTTCTGACCGTCGGTCCCAACGCCGGGGATCTGGCCTGCGGCGAGGTTGGCGCCGGGCGCATGGCCGAGGTGCCGGAGATCCTGGCCGCCGTCGAGGCGGCCTTGGGCGACGGCCCCTTGAAGGGGGTGCGCGCCCTGGTGACCAGCGGCCCGACGCACGAGCCGATCGACCCCGTGCGGGTGATCGCCAACCGGTCGTCGGGCAAGCAGGGTCATGCCGTCGCCGCCGCCCTGGCCCGTCTGGGGGCCGAGGTGACGCTGGTCTCCGGTCCCGTCGCCATCGCCGATCCGCCGGGGGTGACGGTGCGCCGGGTGGAGACGGCGCGCCAGATGCTGGCGGCCTGCCGCGCGGCCCTGCCGGTCGACGTGGCCGTCTGCGCCGCCGCCGTCGCCGACTGGGGCGTCGAAGGGGCCGCCGACCAGAAGATCAAGAAGACCGAGGGCGGCGCGCCGCCGCCCATTCGCCTGGCCCCTAATCCCGACATTCTGGCGACCCTGGCCGCGCCTGGCCCCGACCGGCCCCGGCTGGTGGTCGGCTTCGCCGCCGAAACCCAGGACGTGATCGACAACGCCGCGGCCAAGCTGGCCCGCAAGGGCTGCGACTGGATTTGCGCCAACGACGTTTCGCCCGCCGCCGGAACCTTTGGCGGCGACAGCAACAGGCTGCACCTCGTCACCGCCGCCGGGGTCGAGGACTGGCCCGCCGCCACCAAGGCCGAGGTGGCCGAGCGGCTGGCCGCCCGCGTCGCCGACGCCTTGACCGAATCCCCCTCGACGACCGCGTGACCGACCCCGTGTTCCGCACTCCGTGACCGATAAAGGACCCCGCATGACCGCCCAGACCGTTTCCGTCGCCGTCACCCGCCTGCCGCATGGGGCCGACCTGCCCCTGCCGTCCTACGCCACGGTTCATTCCGCGGGCATGGATCTTTTGGCGGCCATCGAGTCGGCGGTCGAACTGGCGCCGGGCGACTGGACGCTGGTGCCCACCGGGCTGGCCTTCGCCCTGCCCGACGGCCACGAGGCCCAGGTGCGGCCCCGGTCGGGTCTGGCCGCGAAGCACGGGGTGACGGTCCTCAATAGCCCCGGCACGATCGACGCCGACTATCGGGGCGAGGTGAAGGTCATCCTCATCAATCACGGGCGAAAGCCCTTCGCCATCGAGCGCGGCATGCGAATCGCGCAGATGATCGTCGCCCCGGTCACCCGCGTGGCCTGGGACGACGTGCCTACCCTGGAGGAAACGGGGCGCGGCGCCGGGGGCTTCGGCTCCACCGGAACACGCTGACAATCGCGCCCGCGAAAACAAACCGGCCGATCGGAACCAAGGATCATGCTCAGACCGTCCAAGAAAATGCTCTTCGCCATCGAGGCCGTCCTCGATATCGCCTACCACGCCGGGGGGGAGCCGGTGCAAAGCCGGGAAATCACCCGCCGCCAGAACATTCCCCGGCGCTATCTGGAACAGACGCTCCAGCATCTGGTGCGGTCCGGCCTGTTGGTCGGCGTGCGCGGCCCGCGCGGCGGCTATCGGCTGGCCCGCGAGCGGCGGCGCATCTCGGTCGGCGAGATCGTCCGCGTTATCCAGGACATG
Organism: uncultured Rhodobacterales bacterium; assembly: GCA_964521375.1. Classification (GTDB taxonomy): domain Bacteria; phylum Pseudomonadota; class Alphaproteobacteria; order Rhodospirillales; family Rhodospirillaceae; genus CAZFRK01. The sequence goes on along the minus strand of CAZFRK010000357.1, from coordinate 651 downwards.
GAAACCCAGGAAGACCTCTACAAGGACCTGCCCGGCAGCCCGCTCGGCCTGAACGTGGTCCGCCCCATGTGGGAGGGGCTTCAGGAAGACGTCATGGAGCGGCTGGACGCCATCTCCATCGACGATCTGTGCATGAAGGCCTGGCAGGGCGGCGTCGAGAGCGAGGCCGAGGACAAGCTGGACTTCACCATCTGACGGGACCGCCCCGGACGGACCCGCCCCGCGCGGTTTCCCGACGGGATCGTCGCCGTGGCGACTTTTTTCTTTGCGTAGCCCGAAAAGGCATCCTAAATACCGTTCAGGATAGATTGTTTTGATCTAAAGCACACATAAAAAGGGGAGAATCCATGGCCGCTACCAGTCCGCAGTTCCGGGGCCGGGTCTATGACTCCATCCTCGACACCATCGGCGCGACGCCTCTGGTCCGCCTGCCGCGCCTCGCCGCCGACGCCGGCGTGAAGGCCGACCTGCTCGGCAAGTGCGAGTTCTTCAACCCGCTGGCCTCGGTCAAGGACCGCATCGGCCTGGCGATGATCGAATCCCTGGAAGCCCAAGGCAAGATCACCCCCGACACGGTGATCGTCGAGCCGACCTCGGGCAACACCGGCATCGCGCTGGCCTTCGTCTGCGCCGCCAAGGGCTACCGCCTGA
>CAZFRK010000356.1:0-3123 GCA_964521375.1 uncultured Rhodobacterales bacterium | reverse complement strand
CAGCACGGCTTCCACTGGAAGGACGCGGAGATCATCTCCCACCTGCACAGCCAGTCCCAGGACATCGCCGTCGGCGTCGACGCCGACGGGGCCAAGGACGAAGGCGCCGGTGACCAGGGCATCATGTTCGGCTACGCCTGCGACGAAACCGACGAACTGATGCCCGCGCCGATCCAGTTCAGCCACCGCATCCTGCGTTCCATGGCCGAGGCCCGCCACGGCGGCGAAAAGCGGTTCGGCCCGGACTCCAAGTCGCAGGTGACCCTGCGCTACGTGGACGGCAAGCCGGTCGGCGCCACCTCCATCGTGGTGTCCACCCAGCACGACGCCAACGCCTCGACCGAGGAGGTGCGCGAACTGGTGCGCGCCCACGTCCTGAAGAGCCTGCCCGAGGGCTGGATGTGCCCCGAGGACGAATTCTACGTCAACCCGACCGGTCGCTTCGTCATCGGCGGCCCGGACGGCGACTGCGGCCTGACCGGGCGCAAGATCATCGTCGATACCTACGGCGGAGCCGCTCCGCACGGCGGTGGCGCCTTCTCCGGCAAGGACCCGACCAAGGTCGACCGCTCCGCCGCCTACGCCACCCGCTATCTGGCCAAGAACGTGGTCGCCGCCGGTCTGGCGTCCAAGTGCCTGATCCAGGTGTCCTATGCCATCGGCGTGTCCAAGCCGCTCTCCGTCTACGTCAACACCTTCGGCACCGGCGACGTCGACGAGGGCAAGCTGGCCAAGGTCCTGCAACAGTCCATGGACCTGTCGCCGCGCGGCATCCGCGAGCATCTGGGCCTGAACCGCCCGATCTACGCCCGCACCGCCGCCTACGGCCACTTCGGGCGTCAGCCCGACGCCGACGGCGGCTTCAGCTGGGAACGCACCGACCTCGCCGACACCCTGAAGGCGGCGTTCTGACGGCAAGAGACGAATCGCGTGGCGACCGGGGCCGTCCCGGTCGCCGCCGGCGCTTCATCGAGGCCGCCTCCGGCGTCGCGTCGCGGTCGTCGGGACCCCCGGGCACTCCCCGGGGGTGACGTGTTTTTGAAGGACCGAGGACAGGAGCCTCCCGTGGTCGATTCCACCGTTCCGGACGAGCGTTTCTATGGCCGCCGCAAGGGCAAGGCCCTGAAACCCCGCATGGCGGATCTGCTCGAAACCCTCTATCCGGGGATCCGGGTCGACTGTCCGGAGGAGGGAGCGGTCTTCGACCCGCGCGACCTGTTCCCGGGCAAGGCCGAGGCGTGGATGGAAATCGGCTTCGGTGGCGGCGAGCACTTGGCCCATCAGGCCGCGACCCATCCCGATGTCGGCATCCTGGGCGCCGAGCCGTTCCTCAACGGCATCGCCAAGCTGCTGCGCGAGGTCGCCGACAGGCCGTTGGACAACGTGCGCATCTACGGCGACGACGTGCGCCCGCTTCTCGACCGCATGCCCGACGCCTGCCTGGACAAGCTGTTCCTGTTGTTTCCCGATCCCTGGCCGAAGGCCCGGCACTGGAAGCGCCGTTTCATGAACAGCTGGAACCTGGATGTCCTGGCCCGCGTGCTGAAGGACGACGCCGAATTCCGCGTCGCCTCCGACGATCCGACCTACCAGTCCTGGTCCATGCGGGTCGGCCCGGTTCATCCCTGCTTCCGCTGGCGGGTGACGGGACCGGGGGATTGGCGCGTCCGCTGGGACGACGCCGCGGAAAGCCGCTACGAGGCGAAAGCCCGCCGCTGTGGGCGGACGCCGGTCTATTTGACCTTCCAACGGATCGCCCGCGCCGACGCCGGGCGGTAAGCGGCTTTTCCTTGTATTTCTGGCCCCGGATGGTTATATAGCGGCTCGACATTCTCTGAGACGCCTTCGGGCACAGGGGGTGGGCCAGCGGCCCACTTTTTTTGTTTTTAGGGACAGGGATACCGCATGGAGCTGACCGACCGCCTGGCCGCCATCATCGATCCCACGCTGGAAGGCATGGGCTACGAACTGGTGCGCGTCCAGTTGCAGGGCAGCAAGCGCCAGACCTTGCAGGTCATGGCCGACCGCGCCGACGGCAAGGGCATGACGGTGGAGGACTGCGCCGACATCAGCCGCGCGCTGTCCGCCGTTCTCGATGTCGAGGACCCGATTCCCGGCGCCTATACGCTGGAGGTCAGCTCTCCGGGCATCGACCGTCCGCTGACCCGGCGCAAGGATTTCGAGGCCTGGGCCGGATTCGACGTCAAGGTCGAGGCCAAGGGCCTGGTCGAGGGGCGCAGGCGGTACAACGGCGTCCTGCTGGGGCTGGAGGGCGACGACGTCCTTCTGCGCTGCGAGGGCGAGGACATGCGCATCCCCTTCGAAGCCGTCAGCAAGGCGAAGCTGGTGCTGACCGACGCGCTCATAGACGCCGTCACCCAGGCCGCCAATGACGACGACGATTTCGGCGAGGATGTCGACGACGACCCGGACGCGGTCGGCGACAAGACGCCGTGACGACGAACAGTAAGACGAAGATCCATCGGAATTCGCAGGAAGACAGGGCTTAGGAAATGGAACGTAGCGTTGGTATGGCACGGCCGGAGCTTCTTCAGGTCGCCGACAGCGTGGCCCGCGACAAGAACATTGATCGCGAGGAAGTCTTCATGGCCATGGAACAGGCCATCCAGAAGGCGGGCCGCTCCAAGTATGGGCACGAGCACGACATCCGTGCCTCCATCGACCGTCGGACCGGTGAGATCAAGCTGGCCCGCTACATCGAGGCGGTCGAGGAGATCGAGGACGAGCACACGCAGATGACGCTCGCCCAGGCTCGCAAGAAGAACCCCGAAATTCAGATCGGCGAGCATATCGTCGATCCGCTGCCGCCGATCGACTTCGGCCGCATCGCCGCCCAGACGGCCAAGCAGGTCATCGTCCAGAAGGTCCGCGACGCCGAGCGTGAGCGCCAGTTCAACGAATACAAGGACCGCATCGGCGAGATCGTCAACGGCCTGGTCAAGCGCGTCGAATTCGGCAACGTCATCGTCGACCTGGGCCGCGCCGAGGCCCTGATGCGCCGCGACGAGTTGATCCCGCGTGAGCACTTCAAGAACGGCGACCGTGTTCGGGCCTACATCTTCGATGTGCGCCAGGAACAGCGTGGCCCGCAGATTTTCGTCT
>CAZFRK010000355.1:0-3124 GCA_964521375.1 uncultured Rhodobacterales bacterium | reverse complement strand
CGCCCCGAAGTCCGGAGCCTCGGGGCCGAACATCTCCTCGACCAGATCGAGGGCGTAGACCAGATTGGGGTCGGGGTGGCCGCCGCCGAAATCCTCCAGCGGGGTGCCGTTGATGACCGTTCCCTCGGGCGCTCCCAGGCGACCTTCCAGAAGGGCGCGGGCATAGGGACCGGTGACGGCGTGCATGGCGTCGAAGCGCATGCGGAAGCCGCCGCGGAACAGGGCGGCGATGGCGGCGAAATCGAACAGCGACGCCATCAACTCGGCGTAGTCGGCCACCGGATCGATGACCTCCACCGTCATGGCGCCGCAGGAGGTCGTCCCCAGACCGTCCAGGTTCACGTCGGGCGCATCGACGATACGGTAGCTGTCGATGGTCTTGGTGCGGGCGAAGATGGCTTCGGTGACGCCTTCCGGCGCCGGTCCCCCGGCACCGATGTTGTACTTGATGCCGAAATCCTCGTCCGGGCCGCCGGGATTGTGGCTGGCCGACAGGATCAGGCCGCCCGACGCCCCGTGCCCGCGGATGACGCAGGAGGCCGCCGGGGTGGAGAGAATGCCCCCCGCCCCCACCAGGACCCGGGCGAAGCCGTTGGCCGCCGCCATCTTCAGGATGGTCTGGATGGCCGTCCGGTTGTGATAGCGCCCGTCGCCGCCGACCACCAGCGTCTTGCCGTCATGCGGACCCTCGCTGTCGGCGACGGCGTCGAACACCGCCTGGACGAAGTTCTCGAGGTAGTTGGCCTGCTGGAAGACCTTGACCTTCTTGCGCAGCCCGGAGGTTCCCGGCTTCTGGCCTTCGAAGGGCGTGGTGGCGACGGTACGGTGCGTCATGGCAGTCCCCTGGGTTGATCGCTCGGGAAGCCCCCTCCCCGCCGGGCCGCGGCCCGGACCCTTCAAGTCTATGCCTTACGGCTCGCCGGACGGCCAATGCTTTCGTAGCGGAACCCGGCCTTTTCCATGTCGTCGGGATTGTAGATGTTGCGCAGGTCGATCATCGCCGGTTCGGTCAGTAGGCTCTTCACGCGGGCCATGTCGAGCGCCCGGAACTGGTTCCATTCGGTCAGGATGGCCAGGACGTCGGCCTGGGTCATGGCGCTGTAGGCGTCGTCGCAGTAGATCACGCCGTCCATCAGCTTCCGGGCCTCGTCCATGGCCTCCGGGTCATAGGCCTGAACCCGCGCCCCGGCGGCGACCAGGGCCGGAACGATGTCCAGCGCCGGACTGTCGCGCATGTCGTCGGTGTTCGGCTTGAAGGCCAGCCCCAGGACGGCGATGGTCTTGCCCTTCACGTCGCCGCCGGCGAAGGCGATGATGCGGTCGGCCATCCGCTTCTTGCGCTTGGCGTTGATGTCGACGACGGTTTCGATGATGCGCAACGGCGCGTCGAAATCCCGCGCCGTCTGGACCAGGGCCAGGGTGTCCTTGGGGAAGCAGGACCCGCCGTAGCCCGGACCGGGGTGCAGGAACTTGCGCCCGATGCGACCGTCCAGGCCGATGCCCTTGGCGACGTCGTGAACGTCGGCGCCCACCTTCTCGCACAGGTCGGCGATTTCGTTGATGAAGGTGATCTTCGTCGCCAGGAAGGTGTTGGCGGCGTACTTGGTCATTTCCGAGGTTTCGAGCGAGGTGAAGAGGATCGGCGTCTCGATCAGGAACAGGGGCCGATAGAGCGCCTTCATCACTTCGCGCGCGCGATCGCTTTCCGCCCCGATGACCACGCGGTCGGGCCGCATGAAGTCGCCGATGGCCGAGCCTTCGCGCAGGAATTCGGGGTTGGAGACAACGTCGAAGTCGCGGCCCAGCTCCAGCTCGGGCCGCGTCTCCTTGACGATGCGTTCGACCTCGCGCCCGGTGCCGACGGGCACCGTCGACTTGGTGACGATGACGGTGTAGCCGTCCATGGCCTCGGCGATTTCCTTGGCCGCGGCGTAGACATAGGACAGGTCGGCGTGGCCGCCGCCGCGCCGGGTCGGCGTGCCGACGGCTATGAAGACGGCGTCGGCCTCGGCCACCGTTTCCTTCAGGCTGGTGGTGAAGGTCAGGCGGCCCGCCTTGACGTTCTCTTCCACCAGCTTGTCGAGACCCGGCTCGAAGATCGGTATCTCTCCCTGGCACAGGCGTTCGATCTTGCTTTCATCCTTGTCGACGCAGGTCACGTTGACGCCGAATTCGGAAAAACAGGCCCCCGACACCAGACCCACGTAGCCGGTGCCGATCATCGAAACGCGCATGCCATCTGTCCTTTGTCAGTCTCTGGCGGGGCGGCGCCCCAGAAAAGTGCGAAGACCGCGCGCCGATCACAGATCGGCGGCGATCTCCTTGATTACCTTCGCCACCTTGTCGCGCATCTCGGGGCGCTGAAGGGCGTAGCAGACGTTGGCTTCCAGGAAGCCGACCTTGTCGCCGCAATCGAACCGCCGCCCCTCGAAGCGGTAGCCGTGGAAGGGCACCGTTCCGATGGTGGCGTTCATGGCGTCGGTCAGCTGGATCTCGCCGCCCGAACCGGGCTTGGTGGTGCCCAGCGCCTTCATCACCGAAGGATCGAGCACGTAGCGACCGAGAATGGCCATGGTCGAGGGGGCGGCGGCGGGATCGGGCTTTTCCACCAGGCCCTTGGCCCGGCACAGCCGCCCGGTCTGTTCTTCCAGGTCGAGGATACCGTACTTGTTGGTGCGCTCGCGCTCGACCTCCTCGACGGCGACCACGTTGCCGCCCACTTCGTGCCACGCTTCGATGAGCTGGCCGATGCAGGGCTTGTCCGCCATCACCATGTCGTCGGGCAGGACCACGGCGAAGGGCTCGTCGCCGACGAAGGCACGGGCGCAATGAACGGCGTGGCCGAGACCCAGCGGGTCCTGCTGACGGGTCGCCATGATGGTGCCCGGAGGCGGCATGCCGCCCAGAAGCTCGTCCAGCGGTTCGGTCTTGCCGCGTTCCTTCAGCAGGCTCTCAAGCTCCGGCGCGTGGTCGAAATGGTCGACCAGGACGGCCTTGCCGCGCCCGGTGACGAAGATGAAGTACTCGATTCCCGCCTTGCGGCATTCCTCGACCGCGTACTGGATCAGCGGCTTGTCGACGACCGGCAGCATCTCCTTGGCGACCAGCTTGGTCGCGGGAAGGA
>CAZFRK010000354.1:0-3174 GCA_964521375.1 uncultured Rhodobacterales bacterium | reverse complement strand
ATGTTCTCGCCCTTCTGTGACTGACCGATACCACGTCCGGTGGGGTGCGCCCCATCGTCCAGAGCCTTCGCGCTCCCAGCCGCCTACGGGCCGCGGACGGCGGGACCATAGATTGCCGCCGCGCGATGCGCAAGATTGGAATGGGTGGCCCGCGCCCGCCCGAAGGAATGGGGCGTGGCCGGCGGGGCATCGCGCGGCCTGCCCGGAATGGCTGTTTTTCCGAAGACGCCCGCCGGACGGGGCGGCTAGAAAAGGTCGGTCTTGGGCTTCTGGGACGACGCCTCGGCCTCGGCGCGGGCGACCGGCAGGATGGAGTCGACGCCGTCGACGACGCGGAACAGCTCGCGGTTGGAGGGACGCACGAAGCCTTCCCGGATCATCGATTCGGAGAACGCCAGGAAGGGGCGCCAATAGCCCTCGATGTCGACCAGGATGACCGGCTTGTCGTGCAGGCCCAACTGCCGCCAGGTCAGGATCTCGAAGGTCTCGTCCATGGTCCCGAAGCCGCCGGGCAGCACCACGATGGCGTCGGAGCGTTCGAACATCAGGCGCTTGCGGGTGTGCATGTCGGGCACGACGATGCATTCGGTCAGGCCCGCCAGGGGGGCTTCGATACGAGTCAGGTGCTCGGGGATGATGCCGGTGACGCGGCCCCCGGACTCCAGGCAGGCGCGGCTGACCGCGCCCATGATGCCGGACCCTCCGGCGCCAAAGACCAGTTCGATGCCGTTGTCCGCCAGGGCCGTCCCCAGCGCGTGGGCCGCCTTTTCGTAGGCCGCGCGGGTGCCGGACGAAGAGCCGCAGAAAACGCAAACGGACGTCAAGTCGCTCATGGGACGGAACGCTCCTGGGAGGGGGGGACGGGGGCGGGCCTTCGGGCAATATGGGTGGTCGGACGATATGGGTCCATGGGAAATATGGCGTGGTCGCGGAGGCTTCGGGGCATATTTCACGTTTTCGTGACTTGCCGAAAGCCCTTCCCAGGACTAGGTTTATGCACCGCACTATGAGAATTATCGCATATTCATGGAGGCTTCCTGATGCGCTTCGTTAAGACCGCCGCCCTCGCCGCCGCCCTGGTCGGCGTCGCCACCGTCGCCACCGCCAGCGAGGCCGACGTCAAGTACCGCATGGCCAACATGGAAATCATTGGCGGCCACATGCACTCCATCGTCCCGATCATCAAGGGCGAGGTCGAGCACAAGGCCCAGCTCAAGGCGCACGCCCTGGGCATCGTCGCCGCCGGCAAGATGGCGCCCGCCGCCTTCAAGTCCGACAGCATGGGCGCCGACACCACCGCCAAGGCCGACATCTGGACCAACTGGGAGAAGTTCGAGGGCGGCCTGAACGCCATGACCGAACGCGCCCAGGAACTGGCCGACGCCGCCGACACCGGCGACATGGCCGCCATCGGCGCCGCCGTGCAGGGCCTCGGCAAGACCTGCAAGGGCTGCCACGACAACTTCCGCGAAAAGAAGTAGGGCCGTCGGGCCGACTGTCCGGTTTCGCTGTTCGGGACCGGTTTCGTGACGCGGGGCGCCCTTCGGGGCGCCCCGTTCGTTTTGGCGTCCCTGGATGGGCGGCTTGGGATGGGCGGCTTGGGATGGGCGTCCCTGGTTGGGCGGCTTGGGAAAAAGAAGCCTCAGCTCGGCGCGTCTTCCGCCACCGCCGGGGTCGGGATGGGGAACACCAGATCGTAGGCCCAGTTGAAGAAGAAGGCGTAGACCATGAAGAAGGCGGAGAAGGACAGGTCCATCACCAGGGCCTGAAGCAGGGAAATCCCCAGATACCAGGCGAAGAAGGGCAGTAGGACGATCAGCAGCCCGGCTTCGAACAGCAGGGTGTGGACGACCCGCAGGGCCAAAGTCTTGCGGACGTCGCCGCGCAGGCGCAGCAGCGCCCGATCGAACAGCAGGTTGTAGAGGTAGTTCCAGGTGGTCGCCACGACGGCGCTGACCACCGTCACCACGCCGCTGTCCCCCATGGACATGCCGAACACCGCCGAGGCCAGGGGAATGACGATGGCCAGGGCGACGACCTCGAAGGTCAGGACGTGACGGATGCGATCCCTGGTGTCGCGCATGAAGAAGGGGTCCGGAGCGGAAAGACGGAGAACGGGGGAGGCGCGGCGGTGGGGGCTAGAGCTTGGTCACCACGGCCCAGACCAGCCCTCCGGCCACCAGCAGCAGGACCAGCGCCAGCAGGGGCGAGGCGAAGCGCACCGGGGCGGCGTCCTTGGGCAGGTGCGCGACCGGCTTGCGGCCCGTGACCATGGGGCGGACCAGGTTCTTGCCGCGGATGCCGTAATAGACCGCCGCCGAGACGTGCAGGACGACCGCCAGCAGCAGCAGGTTGAAGACCGCGCCATGCAGGCTGGTGAGGGTGTCGCCGACCTCCTTGCTGACCAGATGGGCCAGCGGGCCTTCGGAAAAGATGTCGTCGTTGGCGAACAAGCCCAGGCCCGCCTGGAGCGCCAGGACCGCCAGCAGGCCCAGGATCATCAGGCCGCCCGCCGGATTGTGTCCCGCCGACAGCGGAGTCTCGCCGCGCGCGATGGCCTTCAGGTAGCCGACGACGGCGGCGGGACCGCGCACGAACTGGCTGAAGCGGGCCGTCGAGGTGCCGACGAATCCCCACAGGAGGCGAAACACCACCAGGGTCAGCACCGCCTCGCCCAGCAGCATGTGCAGGTCCATGTTGCCCAGGAACAGGCTGCCGCCCCAGGGCAAGGGCGTGTTGACGGCCAGGCCCCCGACCTCTCCGGTGTACCAGAGGGCCAGCACCAGCAGCACCAGGATCCAGTGGAACAGACGCGTCGGCAGGTCCCAGACGGCGACGGTGGCGGACGGCGGGGCGGAGGAGGTGGAGGAAGTCTGGGCCATGGGAACGCTCGTCTGTTGCAATGCGGCGGAAGGGGCAGCCTGCCATCCCGGCGCCCGGTGTCAATGCACCATTGCGTGAAGAGACGCCGCCTCCCGCACATGTGATGGCCGACCGGGGTCCACCGGGGCTCGCCGTGCCGGGCGGGACCGCCAGAGCGGTGTCAGCTTCCGTTGGGTCGCGAAACCCACTCTAGCCTTATAGTTCTAAAGCGAATGCGTCGTCGCGGACGTTTCCGTCCGCTCGGAATTTGCTCTAGGCTGGCGGCGCCTTTTCGACGGTCCCGGACGCCCT
>CAZFRK010000353.1:0-3175 GCA_964521375.1 uncultured Rhodobacterales bacterium | reverse complement strand
TGGTGGAGCGGCATCTGCTGACCGCGATTCCCGGCCTTCAGACGACCAGCCCCCAGGAAAGCCTGCATTTGTGGATCCGCCTGCCGGAAGGCTGGGGCGTCAACGCCCTGGTCGATCAGGCCCGGGCGCGCGATGTCCTGATGCAACGCTCCGACGTCTTCGCCGTCGGCCGCGAGGCGGCGGCCCGTGCCCACGACCGCTTGCGTCTGTGTCTGGGAACCGAAAGCGACGAAGGGCGCTTCCTGGAAGGAATTGGTCGCGTCGCCGACATCCTGCGTCAACGCGCGGCGACCTCCCTGGCCGTCGTGTAAGAAGAGAAAACCGCTCAGGCATCGCCCAGGGGATGTCCGTGGTTGAGAGGACCATGCCCCTTCCCCAGGCCCGGCGCCGTTTCGATGGCGCGGCGCACATAGTCCCGGGCCCGCGCCACGGCGCGCGGCATCTCGAGCCCCTGGGCCAATCCGACGGCGATCGCGGAGGCCAGGGTACAACCGGTCCCATGGGTGTGGGCGGTCGCCAGACGCCGCCCCTCGAACCGCTGGACGGCGTCCGGCGTGACCAGAAGGTCCAACAGCCTTTCGCCTTCCAGATGACCGCCCTTGAGCAGGACGGCATGCGGCGACAGGGTCCGCAAGGCCGCCACGGCGTCCACCATGTCCTCTTCTGTCCGCAGCGTGCGGTCAAGCAGCACCCCGGCCTCGGGCAGGTTCGGCGTAATGACGGTGGCACGCGGCAGGAGTGTCGCCTTGAGCGCCGAAACGGCGTCGGGCTCCAACAGCGGATGACCACCCTTGGCGACCATGACGGGATCGAGGACCATGGGAACGCCCGGCGCGAAATCGTCCAGGGCACGTACCACGGTGTCGATGATCGACGCCGTCGCCAACATGCCGATCTTGACGCAGTCCGCGCCCAGGTCTTCCATCACCACCTGGATCTGTTGGCGGACGAAGGCTTCCGGCACCGCATGAATGCCGTGCACCCCCAAGGTGTTCTGGGCCGTCAGCGCGGTGATCGCCGTCATGGCGAACCCACCCAGGCAGGTGACCGCCTTGATGTCGGCCTGAATCCCCGCCCCGCCCCCGGAATCGGAGCCGGCGATGATGAGGACGCGTCCCTTGGTCTCGGTCACGGCTCGCCCCCCTAGGCCTCGATGGTCGCGACCGCGCCTTCGATGGCGGTTACGATATCGCCCACCACGTTGTCGACCAGGGCCTGGTCCAGCCCCTCGGCCATGACGCGAATCAAGGGTTCCGTGCCGGACTTACGGAGAAGTACGCGGCCTTCGCCCTTGAAGCGGGCCTCGCCGTCGGCCACCGCCTGCTGGACGGCGGCATCGTCGATCAGCTGGTCGGCCAGAGCCTTCTTTTCCAGGCGCACGTTCCTCAGCGTCTGCGGATAGGGGTCGAAGACGCGCAACAACTTGCTGGCGGGCTGCTCGCGTTTGACCATCTCGCCCAGGACCTGCAAGGCGGCGACCAGACCGTCCCCGGTGGTCGCGTGGCCGCCCAGCACGATGTGGCCCGATTGTTCGCCGCCCAGGTTGAAGCCGTCGCCGCGCATACGCTCCACGACATAGCGGTCGCCCACCGCCGTCCGCACTAGGTCGAGGCCCTGCGCCTCAAGGAACTTGGCCAGCCCCATGTTGGACATCACGGTAGCGACCACGGCGCCGCCGCGCAGGACGCCGCGCTCCTTCCAGGACCGGCCGATCAGGCCGAGAAGCTGGTCGCCGTCGATGACCGCGCCATGTTCGTCGCACAGGACCACGCGGTCGGCGTCGCCGTCCAGGGCGATGCCGATATCCGCCCCGTGCATCAGGACGCTTTCGCGCAGGCTCTGCGTATAAAGCGACCCGCAGTCCTTGTTGATGTTGAAGCCGTCCGGGGTCACGCCGATCTTGATGACCTCCGCCCCAAGTTCCCACAGCACGTTGGGCGCCGTGCGGTAGGCGGCGCCGTTGGCGCAGTCGATGACGATCTTCAGGCCGTCCAGGCGCAGGCCACGCGGGAAGGACTGCTTCACCGCCTCGATGTACCGGCCCGAGGCGTCCTCCATGCGGCGCGCGCGGCCCAGACGGGCGGGCGCCACCAGCCCCTCGTCGAGACCGTTGTCCATCATCTCTTCCAGCATCAGTTCGCTGTCGTCGGACAGCTTGAAGCCGTCAGGACCGAACAGCTTGATGCCGTTGTCCTGGTAGGGATTGTGCGAGGCCGAGATCATGACGCCGAGGTCGGCGCGCAGTGATCGGGTCAGCATGGCGACGCCGGGCGTCGGCATGGGGCCAACCAGGATCACGTCCATGCCGACGGAGATGAACCCGGCGGTCAGCGCCGGTTCCAGCATGTAGCCGGACAGGCGCGTATCCTTTCCGATGACCACCGTGTGGCGGTGGTCGCCGGTGGTGAAGTGCCGCCCCGCCGCCATGCCCAGGCGCAGGGCGACATCCGCCGTCATGGGGGCACTGTTGGCGGTTCCGCGAATGCCGTCGGTGCCGAAATACTTCCTGCCGCTCATCGCCTGCTCTCTGTTCGGGGCCTTGGTCAGAAGACGCCGTTTATAGCAGCGCCGTCGGCGGCCCGCCAGACCGCCAGGGCCTGCGCCGTCTCCGCGACATCATGGACGCGGATGATCTGGGTTCCCTGCCCGGCGGCCAGGACGGCGGCGGTCAGGGAACCTGGAATCCTACCCCGGGGCGGCTCGTCGCGTGAAACCTTGCCGATGAAGGTCTTACGAGAAATGCCGAGCATGACGGCGCAGCCAAGTCCCTGGTAAAGCCCCATGCGGGCCAGGATGGCGGCGTTGTGGGCCACCGTCTTGCCAAATCCCAGTCCGGGGTCGACGCAGATCATGGCGCGGTCGAGGCCAGCCGCCAGACAGGCCTCGACCCGGCGCTCCAGATAGTCGAACACGTCCAGCGGCGCGAACCCATAGACCGGGTCGCTCTGCATGGTGCGCGGCTGACCGCGCATGTGCATGATGACGACGGGAACGTCCAGCCGCGCCGCCGTCGCCAGGCTGTCGGCGTCACCCTCCAGGGCGGAAATGTCGTTGATGATCGCCGCCCCGGCCTCGACCGCCGCCGTCATGACGGCGGAATGGCGGGTGTCGATGGAGACCTTCGCGCCCCGAGAGGCCAATTCGCGCACCACCGGAAGGACGCGGCGCAGTTCCT
>CAZFRK010000352.1:0-3187 GCA_964521375.1 uncultured Rhodobacterales bacterium | reverse complement strand
CCAGACCCTGGCCGCTGCCCCGGCCCACCCCCTTGGTGGTGAAGAAGGGGTCGAACACCCGTCGCGCCACGTCCGGCGTCATGCCGGTGCCGTTGTCGGCGATCTCGACCTCCACCGAGGGGGCCGCCGCCGACCCGGCGTTGCGCAGGGACAGGGTGATGCGCCCGTCGGCGCGTTCGGCGTCCTGGACGGCGTGGACGGCGTTGACGATCAGGTTGAGCAGGACTTGATTGATCTCTCCGGGCACGCCCAGGGCGGGGAGCAGATCCGGCGCCGTGACCACCGTGACCTCGGCGGCGTGCTTCCACTCGTTGCGGCTCACGGTCAGGGTCGTCTCGACGGCATGGGCGAGGTCCAGCGGAATGGGATCGCGGGCCGAGGGATGGGCGAACTCCTTCATCGACAGGACCAGACGCCCCACTTGGCCGATGCCGTCCTCGCTCTGCTCCAGGGCGAGGGGCACCTCCTGGCGTAGGAAGTCCATGTCGACCTCCCGCCACACGGCTTGGCGGATCTCGTCGTCGTCCGGCGGCGCGGCCTCGACGTAACGCAGGATGTCGGCGAAGGCGCTCTTCAGGAAGTGCAGGTTGTCGCCGACGTATTGGACCGGCGTGTTGATTTCATGGGCGATGCCGCCCGCCAGGGTGCCGATGGCCTCCAGTTTCTGGGCGTGGTGGCGTTCCAGGCGCTGCTGGTTCTCCGCCTGCTCCTGGTGGACGGTCGCCGTGACGTCGGTCCACAAGGTCTGGGTGCCGTTGTCGCGGGTCGGCGCGACGCGCACCTGAAGCCAGTGCTCGCCCTTGGTCCGGATGCGCAAGGGGCGGGTCTGGTTGGCGAAGCGATGGGCGAAGAAGCTTTCGACGGGTTCGGTATGCATGGCGGCCTGCATCAGCAGGCGCTTCAGGTCGTCGCCGCGCGCCGCCTCGCATCCCGACCGCCGGAGCATCTGGAGGAAGCGCCAGTTGTGCAGTTCCAGGCGGTCATGGACGTCGAACAGGGCGAAGCCTTCGGCCATGCCGTCGATGGCGGCGGCCAGACGCCTCTCGGCGACCAACGCCCGTTCGGCGGCCTGGCTTTGTTCGGTGATGTCGGCGGCGGTGCCGATGAAGCCGCTCAGGATCCCGTCGACCGTATAGCGCGGGCGCCCGCTCAGTTGCAGGTGGCGGATGTCGCCGTCGGCCAGTTGGACCCGCAGGCGCAGGTCGCGGAACGGTTCCCGGCGCGCCATGGCGGCCCGCATGCGGACCAGCGCCTGCTGGTCCTGCTTGGCCGACAGGCTGAGCGCCTGGGAGCCGGGGCGCAGGCCCTCCGGGGTGGCGTTCAGGCGGCGCGCCAGGGCCTCGGAGAGGTAGGTGAACTGGCCGTCGGCGTCGGCCTCCCAGATGCCGTCCGTGACGCTGTCGAGGGTGTCCAGCAGGCGGTCGCGCTCGTCCCGGACGCGGGCCAGGCGGACGGCGGCGCGGCGGGATTGGAGGCGCAGGGCCACGGCGGCGACGCCGCTCAGGCCCGTCGTCACGGCCAGCAAGGCGGCTCCCGGCAGCGGATGGGTCAGGGTCAGCGCGGCGACGGCGGGCAGCGCGGCCAGCGCGGTCGCGGCCAGGGCGGTCGGGGCCAGCGTGGCGGCGACCGACGGGTCGGCGAAGCGGTCCGGAGCGCCGAGGGAGGGGGCGCCGAGGGACGGGGCGTTGGGGGAGGGGGTGTCGTCGCGGTTCATCGCACAGGCTCCCGCTCTATCAGGATGGCATCGGTCAGCTTGCCCGCCGCCGCCAGATCGTGCAGGCGCGGCAGAAGCGCCTCTTCCACGGTGGCGCCTCGGCGCAGGAGGATCTTGCCGTCGGGCAGGGTCAGGTCCTCCCGCAACAGGTCGCCGGGCAGCATGTGCGCCGGGCGGACGAGGCGGGCGGTCGGCGACGACGGCGTCGGGGAGCGGGCCGGTCCACGCCGGGTCATAAGATCGCGCTCGTAGCGGTCGATGGCGTCGCGGATGGCGGCGGCCAGACGGTCGGGGGAGCACGGCTTGGTGATGAAGCGGTCGATGTCCTGGTGGTCGTGGGCCGTGACCGCCGAGGTCACGTCGGCGTTGCCCGACAGCATCAGGCGTCGGGTGTAGGGCGCCCGGCGCCGCGCCTCGGCCAGGAAGCGCAGCCCGTCCACGCCCGGCATGCGAAGGTCGGAGACGATGACCGCGAAGGTCTGTCCGTTCATCAGCAGTTTCAGGGCATCCACGGCGTTGGTCGCAGTGGTGATGTCGAACGTGTCGCGGAACGAGCGTCGAAACCCGGCGAGGATGTTCTGGTCGTCGTCGACGAAGAGAACGGCATGGGTCATGGATCGGTCCTCCGGCGGGGCTTTGTCGGATCTGTTTGACGATGTCCTCGCAAAAGCCGTGCCTTTCCCGAAAGCCGCGTGAATTGGGGTGGGGCGTCGGCTCGGTCCTCCCCTTGCGTCGCAATCCGGGGCGCAAACCGCGAAAATCTCGCGAGGCGTGTCCGAAAGGCGCCCGTCAGGCGGCCAGGTCGGTCCGGCGGGCCATCGCCGTGACGTCGCTCCACAGGGTCAGCGTGGCCGTCCCGTCCGCCGTCAGGCGGGTGGCCTGGAACCAGCGACCGTCGCGGGTCCGGAGGCGCAGCGGCGTGCCGCCGCCGGGGGTGGCGAAGAACCGCTCGACGGAGGCCGGGTCGGCGGCGATGTCCAGCAGCATCCGCCGCAGGTCAAGTCCCTGTTCCGGCGTCGCCCCGGCGCGCCGCATCAAGAGGGTGAAGCGCCAGTTGACCTCGAGGAGGCGGTGATCCGCGTCGGTCAGCGCGTAGCCTTCGCCCATGCCGCCCGTGACGGCGGCGAGGCGCAGGCCGACCGCGTGGGCGTCGTCCCGCGCGGCGCGGAGGTCGGTGCGGTCGGAGGCGGTACCGACATAGCCCTCCAGGCGACCGGTCGCGGAGAAGCGGGGGCGCCCGGTCAGGCGCAGATCCCGGACGGCGCCGCTGGCGAGATGGACGCGGAGGTCGATGTCGTGGAACGGTTCCCGGCGGACCATGGCGGTGCGGATCAGGGCCATGGCGCGCTGGTCGTCCTTGCTCCATAGGCGCACGGCGCCGCCTGGACGTACCTCTTCCGGGGGCGCGTCGAGCCAGCGCGCCAACCTGTCGGAAAGGTGGGTGCAGCGCCCCTCGGCGTCGGTTTCCCACAG
>CAZFRK010000351.1:0-3220 GCA_964521375.1 uncultured Rhodobacterales bacterium | reverse complement strand
TAGGGTCAGGACTCATAACCAGTAAGCGACGGTAGCGGCGATGCAGACAGCGGCCATGAAATGGGTCGCGATGCGGTCATAGCGCGTGGCGATGCGTCGGAAGTCCTTGAGACGACTGAACATCCGTTCCACGGCGTTTCGATCTCGGTACAGGAAGGGTGAGAAGCAGGTCTTCCAACGCCTGTTGGATTTGGGCGGGATGTTGGGGGCAATCCCTTTGCTCTCGATCTTCCGTCGCACCGCGTCGCTGTCATACCCCTTGTCGCCATGAAGAATGCGTGTTGGCGGCAGATGATCGAGCAAGGTATCCGCAGCCGTGCAGTCAGCGACTTGTCCGCCCGTCAGGATGAAAGCGATAGGGCGGCAAGCGGCGTCGGTTAGCGCGTGGATTTTCGTCGTTCGACCACCTCGCGAGCGACCAATCGCCTGCGTCCGTTCCCCCCTTTTCCGCCAGCGGCACATCGGTGAGCCTTCACGGCAGAGGAGTCGATCATGACCTGGGCGGGCGGCCCATTGGCCGAAGCCAAAGCATGAAACACGTCCTGCCAGATGCCTTTGTCGGCCCAGCGAACAAAGCGGTTGTAGAGCGTCTTCCGAGGACCGTAAGCCTCGGGAGCGTCGACCCAGCGGCATCCGCTCTTAAGCACGTGGACTATGCCGCTGATAACCCGGCGGTCATCCACCCGGGCTTTACCCCTGGTATCCGTTGGAAGGTAAGGCTCCAGCCGAGAAAACTGCTCGTCCGTAAGCCAAAACAGGTGCTTGTCCATTCGGGGCCTCCCTTTCGGAAACCTTGAATCACAAACACGCAGCCTGGAAAACTATTTTATGGGTCCTGACCCTAGGATATCAGCTCAGAAATCGCGGTCCAACCGCGGCGGGTTCGGCATCCGGCGTGACGACGGGGCCACCTGCCGGAAAGGACCCCACGCGGACGCGGTTGCCCGCCCCGCAACCTGCACGTACACTTCCCGCTCCAAGGCATCCATGGCGCGGCGCGGGGGAGCATGAGCGGTCGGGGGAACTTCGCCTTCCTGGAGACGCATGACGCCCAGCTCGCGCGGCTGGGGGCGCTGGCGGAGCGTGTCTTCGCCGAGGACGCCAACACCTGTCTCCTGAAGTTGCGCCAGTACGCGGAGCATCTGGCTGGTCTCGCCGCCGCCCGGGCGGGTGTGTGGACGGACGGGCAGGACACCCAGATCGACCGCCTGCGCCGCCTGCGGGACCGGGGCGTCCTGACCGGTGAGGTCGGCGACCTCTTCCACCATATCCGCAAGCTCGGCAACCGCGCCGCCCACGACCTGTCCGGCGAGCATCGCGACGCCCTGACGGCGCTGAAATACGCCCGCTCGCTGGGCGTCTGGTATGTGCGCACGCGCACCGGCAACCGAGGCTTCTCGCCGGGGCCCTTCGTTCCTCCGCCCGACCCGGCGGCCGAAAGCGCGGCCCTGAAGGCGGAATTGCAGCGCCTGCGGACGGAGCTGGAGAGCAGCCTGTCGGCCAGCCAGAAGGCCGAAGCCGCCGCCCGCGCCGCGGCCGAGGCCCGCCTGACCGCCGAGGACCGCGCCCGCCGCGCCGAAGCCGAACGCGCGGAATGGGAGAGCCTCGCCCAGGCCGTGGAGGCCGACCGCACAACCGCCGAGCAGGCGCTGGCGACCTTGCAGGCGCGGGCCGAGGCCGCTCCGGTCGTCGCGGCCCAGGACTTTGTCCAGCAAGCCCAGGAGGCGGGCGAGGATCTGGACCTGGACGAGCAGGCGACCCGCCGCCTGATCGACGACCAGCTTCGTCTGGCCGGGTGGGAGGCCGACAGCGAAATCCTGACCCATGCCGCCGGTATCCGTCCCCAAAAGGGCAAGGCGATGGCCATCGCCGAATGGCCGACGGCCAACGGTCCGGCCGACTATCTGCTTTTCGTGGACGAGACGCCGGTCGCCGTGGTCGAGGCCAAGCGCCGCAACCGCGACGTCTCGCAGGTCATCGACCAGGCCCAACGCTACGCCGACGGCCTGGACGCCGACATCCCCTTTCTCTTCGCGACCAACGGCCGCCCCTTCCTGCGCCAGTTCGCCGAGGGCTCGGGCATCTGGTTCCGCGACGCCCGCCGGCCCAAAAACCTCCGCCGCCCGCTGGAGGACTGGTACACTCCCGGCGGCCTGACGGAGCTGCTGCGCCAGGACCTCGACGCCGCGCGCGACCGCCTCGCCGCCGAGCCCTTCGCCTACAACTTCGGCCTCCGCGACTACCAGGAACGCGCCATCCGCGCCGTGGAGGGGGCCGTCTCGACCGGACAACGCGACATCCTGGTCGCCATGGCGACGGGCACCGGCAAGACCAAGACCTGCATCGCGCTGATTTACCGCCTTCTGAAGGCCCAACGCTTCCGCCGCGTCCTCTTCCTGGTCGACCGCTCGGCCCTGGGGGAGCAGGCGGGCCAAGCCTTCGAGAACACGCGCATGGAAGGGCAACAGCCCTTCTCCGACATCTACGAGGTCCGGACGCTCGGCGATCAGGCCGTGGACGCCGAAACCCGAGTCCACATCGCCACCGTCCAGGCCCTGGTCAAGCGCACCCTCTACGCCCCCGACGGCGAGGCGCCGCCGCCCGTCGACCAGTACGACTGCGTCGTCGTCGACGAATGCCATCGCGGCTACCTGCTCGACCGCGAAATGGGCGACGCCGAACTGCGCTTCCGGGACCAGCGCGACTACATCTCCAAGTACCGCCGCGTCCTCGACCGCTTCGACGCCGTGCGCATCGGCCTGACGGCGACCCCGGCCCTGCACACGGTCGACATCTTCGGGCCGCCGGTCTTCCGCTACACCTACCCCGAGGCCGTCATCGACGGCTGGCTGGTCGACCATGAACCACCCCTGCGCCTGCACACGGAACTGTCGGAGGAGGGCATTCAGTGGAGCAAGGACGAGGACGTCGAGGTGCTGAACGCCCGCACCGGCGCCATCGATCTCGTCCAGGCGCCCGACGCGCTCAGCTTCGAGGTCGAGAGCTTCAACCGCAAGGTCATCACCCGCCCCTTCAACGCCGAGGTCTGCAAGTGGCTGGCCGGGCATATCGACCCCTCCCTGCCCGGAAAGACGCTCATCTTCTGCGCCACCGACCTGCACGCCGACATCGTCGTGGAGGAACTGAAGGCCGCCTTCGCGGCGCGCTACGGCGCCGTGGACGACGCCGCGGTCCAGAAAATCACCGGCGCCGCCGATCG
>CAZFRK010000350.1:0-3242 GCA_964521375.1 uncultured Rhodobacterales bacterium | reverse complement strand
TCCGGCCCCCCCCCCCACCCCCCCCCCCCCCCCCCCGGACGGCGGTGGCGCCTAGAGCAAATCCCGGGCGGACGGACTCGTCCGCGCCGACGGACTCGCTATGAAAAGATAAGGATAGAGTGGATTTCGCGACCGCGGGGGACGAAAACCGCTTTATCCGGCGGCGCGGGCGACCGGTACCCGCTCGCCGTCCAGGTCGCCGTTCTTCTTCGACTTGGTCAGCTTGCGCAGGATCATGTTCCGTTTGAGCGACGAAATATGATCGACGAACAGCTTGCCGCCCAGGTGGTCCATTTCGTGCTGAAGGACCACGGCGAGCAGGCCGTCGGCCTCGATCTCGCGCACTTCGTTCTGGTGGTCCAGGTAGCGCACGCGCACGTGGGCCGGGCGCGTGACCTTTTCGTAGTAGTCGGGCAGCGACAGGCAGCCTTCCTCGTAATCCTGCGTCTCGTCCGAGGCCCAGACGATTTCCGGATTGGCCATCTTCAAGGGCCGCGGCGCCTCGTCCTTGTCGGCGGCGTCGACCACGATGACGCGCTTGGACACGCCGACCTGGGGCGCGGCGAGACCGACGCCGGGCGCGGCGTACATGGTCTCGAGCATGTCGTCCATCAGGGTGGCGATCTCCGCGTCGACCTTGTCGACCGCCTTGGCCTTGGTCTTCAGGCGCGGGTCGGGGGCGACGATGATGGGCAAGAGGGCCATCAGGCTGTCCTTCGGCTCGGAAAACGGGGTAGCTCCGTCACATAAGCCCCGGGCGTTGGGAAATCAAGCGATCTGACCGCCGGGACGGGA
Source organism: uncultured Rhodobacterales bacterium (assembly GCA_964521375.1). Classification (GTDB taxonomy): domain Bacteria; phylum Pseudomonadota; class Alphaproteobacteria; order Rhodospirillales; family Rhodospirillaceae; genus CAZFRK01. Next base: position 2,447 of record CAZFRK010000350.1, on the reverse strand, counting down.
CCGGCGGCGAGGATTCCCCTTTCCCCCGGAGAGGGCTACCATGGCGCCTGGTCCTGAGTCTGGAGGGTGTCATGGCGGCCAAGGGGTTCAACACGCGCGCGCTGATCTCGCTGTTGGTCACGGGCGGTTTTCTGGTCATGACGGTGACGGGACTGGTGCTCTACGTCACCCCGCAGGGCCGCGTCGCCAACTGGATCGACTGGACCCTGGTCGGCCTGACCAAGGACGACTGGGGCGCCGTCCATATCGCCTCCAGCCTGCTGTTCGTCATCGGCGGCGTCTGGCACCTGGTCTTCAACTGGAAGCCCTTCGTCCATTACCTGCACAAGCGCATCCAGGGCCACGAACGACCGCGCGCCGAAAGCCTGATCGCCGCCGTCGTGCTGGTGGTGTTGGTGTGGGGCACCCTGGCCGGTCTGCCGCCCATCAGCTACCTGCTGGATCTGAACGAGGCGGCGAAGGGCATGTGGTCGCTCGACGCCAACGACGAACCGCCCTTCGGCCACGCCGAGGAAGTGACCCTGTCGGCGCTGGCCTTCCGCACCCACCTGGACACGACCGAGGCCCTGGCCGCCCTGACGGCGGCGGACCTGACCGTCGCCGAAGGCGAGCGCACGACCCTGCGGCGGCTGGCCGACGACAACGGCCTGACCCCGGCGGGCGTCTACGCGGTCATCAAGGCAGGCGCGTCGCGCCCGGCGGCGGCCCGTCCCGCCGCCCTGACCGCCGATCAGGTGGATACGCTCTACGGCGGCAGCGGCATCGGCCAGAAGACCCTGGCCCAGGCGGCCGACGCCACCGGCCTGCCGACGGCGACGGCCCTGGCCCGGCTGGCCGCCATCGGCGTCGCGGCGGAAGAGGACGACCGCCTCAAGGCCCTGGCCGAGGACGCCGGCCTGGCCCCCATGGAGCTGCTCAAGACCATGCTGATCGACGGCTACCGCCCGCCCGCCCGTTAGGGCAAATCCCGAGCGGACGGACTCGTCCGCGACGAGAGACCGCGCCGTCCGGCCTCAGAACTTGGTCCGCGCGGTGAAGGTCAGGGTCGCCTCGCCTTCCGCCGGGACCGCCACGGTCCATTGGGCGCGACCGGCGTCCAGCTTTTCGTGATCCTGGCTTTCGCGCAGGATTTGCCAGTCACCGGGCAGGGGTTCGACGATCCGCACCGCGGCGGGACGGTCGCCGCCGTTCTTGATCAGCACCTTGCGCGTGGTCTCGGTCACGTCCTTGGACAGGCGGGCGTGGTCGCTGGTGGTGCGCTCGACCGTGACGTCGAAGGCCTCGCCAAGCGCCAGGCGCGCTTCCTCGCCCACCGGCAGGGCATTCATCCGGGCCTCGCCCAGCAGCAGGGCGTTGCCCTGGGAGTCCTGGCCGTAGACGCGCGCCGTCCCGCTGGGCAGCGGTACCCCGGCACCGCCCTCGGCGGGATTGCGCAGCATCAGGATCTGGTCGGGATGGCGTTCGTCGCGGTCCCGCCGGGCACCGTGATAGGGACCGCTGTCCCCCCGGCTTTCCAGCACCACCTCGGTCTTCAGGCCGTCGGCGCGCAGCAGGGCGACCTGGGTGGTGGCGTCGCGCGGCAGGGTCGCCGGAGCGTCGAGCCGATAGAGGTGATAGCCGCCCACCGCCTCCTGGACCGGCAATTCGTCGGCCATCCCCTTGGCCATCGAGGCCGAGTCCGAGAGGGCGCGCATCATTTCGACGCGCGGCGCCTGGGACACCGAATTGACCTCTCCGGCCAGGAGCGACAGGCGGGCCTCCGGCCAATCGACGCCGGTGCCGTTGGTCACGGTGGCCCAGGTCACGATGTCCAGCGTGGAGCGATCACGCGACAGGGTCACGGAATGGTCGGCGCTCCAGGTCAGGCCACCGGTCAGATAGCGCAGGGTCAGGTCGGTCTCGCCCCCATTGACGCCGGTCAGGACGGTCTCGACGGCGCCGTCGAGGGGCAGATTGTCCGGCAGCTCCGGATAGAGGACCCGGTAAGGCAGGCCGACCATGACCTGACCGTCCACCTCCAGCATCGGCTCGGGGAAGGCGCGCAGAACCCGCGCCGCCTGCTCCTCGGTGGAGCCGTCGGCACGGTCGCGCAGCAGGGTCACCGTCTTGCCCACATGGGCGGCCAGCAGGGCGGCCTGGGCCGACCCGGCGCCCAGGCGGGTCTGGCGCACGGCGCGTCCGTTGTCGGACAGCACCTGGATGGAGCCGTCCACCGCCCCAGCGGCGATGCCGGTCAGACGGACGGTCGCCGTGCCGTCCTCCAGGATCGCGCGGCGCCGGTCGACCACCAGGGCGGGACCACCCTGGACCAGGGTCAGGGCCAGATCCGCGCGGTCTTCCCGCGCCTCGACGGCCTGGGCCGTCATCGGGGAAAGGGCGGCGGGAGCGACGGCGCAGGCCAGCGCCAGGGCGAAAAGGGAACGGCGCACCATGGAACTCTCCTGTCC
>CAZFRK010000349.1:0-3249 GCA_964521375.1 uncultured Rhodobacterales bacterium | reverse complement strand
GCATGGCCTCGTCATAGGGGATCTGCGGGAAGGGCAGCGGCGAGACGACGCGCTTGCCGTCGCCGCCGGCGTACTCGTGGTTGGCGAATTCCTCGAACAGGCCGTGCAGGACCGGCTCGATGGCCTGGAAGACGTCTTCCTGGGTGACGAAGCTCATCTCGAAGTCGAGCTGGTAGAACTCGCCCGGCGAGCGGTCGGCCCGGCTATCCTCGTCGCGGAAGCAGGGGGCGATCTGGAAATAGCGGTCGAAGCCGGCGACCATCAGCAGTTGCTTGAACTGCTGCGGGGCCTGCGGCAGGGCGTAGAACTGGCCGGGGTGCAGGCGCGACGGCACCAGGAAGTCGCGCGCCCCTTCCGGGCTAGAGGCGGTCAGGATGGGCGTCTGGTATTCGCGGAAGCCCTGGTCGGTCATGCGCTTGCGAATGGAGGTGATGATCTCCGAGCGCAGGATCATGTTGCGGTGGGTCTTGTCGCGGCGCAGGTCCAGGAAGCGGTAGCGCAGGCGCATGTCCTCGCCGAACTCCTGGTCGCCGGCCACCTGCATGGGCAGCACGTCGGCGGCGGACTGCACCTCGACGGCGCGCACGCGCACTTCGATGGCGCCGGTGGGCAACTTGTCGTTCACGGTCTCGGGCGTGCGGGCGACGACCTCGCCGGTGATGGTGATGACGCTTTCGGGGCGCAGGTCCTCCAGGGCCTTGAAGACGTCGGCGGAGACGTCGGTCACGCACTGGGTCAGGCCGTAGTGGTCGCGCAGGTCGACGAACAGCAGGTTGCCGTGGTCGCGCTTGCGGTGGACCCAGCCCGACAGCCGCACCTCTTGGCCGACGTGCTCGGTGCGCGGTTCGCCACAGGTGTGGGTGCGGTAAGCGTGCATGAGGAAGCCCTCTAAACGTGCGAGACAGGATGGGAGACGGACGACGGTGTCCGAACCGGCGAAAAGCACACGCTCCGGGCCCGTTTGTCAAGTGCGCGCGCGGGCCGTTGCACGGACCAGTCGGTCGGGCTATTAAGAGGGGATGAACACCCCTTACGCCGACCTCATCACCGACACCGCAGACCTCGACGCCTTCTGCCGCCGCCTGAAGGGCGCGGAGTTCGTCACCGTTGATACGGAGTTCATGCGGGAAAAGACCTATTGGCCGCAGCTCTGCCTCGTGCAGGTCGGCGGGCCGGACGAGGCGCGGGCCATCGACCCGCTGGCCGAAGGCATCGACCTGACGCCCTTGTTCGACCTCATGCGCGACACCTCGAGTCTGAAGGTCTTTCACGCCGCCCGCCAGGACCTGGAAATCTTCTACAACCTGATGGGCGACTTTCCGACGCCGCTGTTCGACACCCAGGTCGCCGCCATGGTCTGCGGCTTCGGCGATTCCGTCGGCTACGAGACGCTGGCCACCAAGCTGGCCAAGGCGCATATCGACAAGTCCATGCGCTTCACCGACTGGGCGCGCCGTCCGCTGACCGACAAGCAGATCCGCTATGCCCTGTCGGACGTGACGCATCTGCGCGTGGTCTATGAAAAGCTGGCCCGCCGCCTGGAGCGCGACAACCGCGCCCATTGGCTGAACGAGGAAATGGCCATCCTGACCAATCCGGACGTCTATCGCGTCGATCCGGAAAACGCCTGGAAGCGCCTCAAGACCCGCACCAAGACCCCGCGCTTCCTGGGCGTCGTCAAGGAACTGGCGGCTTGGCGCGAGATCGAGGCGCAAACCAAGGACATTCCGCGCCAGCGGGTGCTGCGAGACGAGACGCTTCTGGAAATCGCCGCCCACGCGCCGCAGACCGTCGACGCCCTGGAACGCACCCGCGGGTTCTCCAAGGGGCAGGCCGAAGGGCGCGTCGGCAAGGCGATCCTGGAGGCGGTGGAGCGGGGCCGCGCCCTGCCCGAGGACGCGTTGCCGAAACCGCCCGAGCGGCGCGACGTGCCCCAGGGCATCGGGCCGATCACCGACCTGCTCAAGGTGCTTCTGAAGATGCGCTGCGAGGAGAACGACGTGGCCCAGAAGCTGGTCGCCAACGCCGACGACCTGGAGCAGATCGCCATGGACGACGAGGCGCCCGTCGCCGCCCTGAGGGGATGGCGGAAGGAACTCTTCGGCGACGACGCCCTGGACCTGAAGCACGGTCGTTTGGCGCTCTGCCTGTCCCGCGACGGCAGGCGCGTCGAGGCGGTCGAACTGGAAGACGACGAAGCCTAGGGCGTTCGATCCGGGCTGACGTCCCCGCCGGAAGCGCTCGAACCGTCCGAAAGGCTCCGGCGACCTTTCCCGGCGACTCCGTATTCTCTTATCTGGCGCCCGCTCCGGTCGGTCGCGGGGCCGTCGGGTCCGGGCGCGGCGCGATGACCGCGGCGCCCGGCGTGGCGGCGTCCGTCAGGGCCAGGCGGGCGCGGCTCAGCAGATCGGCGAGGTCGGGGCGGGTCAGGGTGGCGAGGCCGTAGCGCGCGGTCAGGGCCTCGCCGTCGGGTCCCTGCGCCTCGGCCAGGGCGTCCCGCAAGCGGTCGATCATGGTCACGGCGATGTCGGCGTCGGTTTCCGGCAGAAGCAGAATCAGGCTGTCGTCGTCCAGACGGCAGAAAATGTCGCTTTCCCGAATCTGAACGCGCAGTCGGGCGACGGCGCCGCGCAGGATGCCCTGGCGCGCGGCGTCGGCGGCGGGAACCCCCGCCAGGCCGAGGGGCGGTGCCTTGTCCAGGGCGTCCAGGCGCAAGAGGACCGCCGCCAGCGGGTGGTTGAAGCGCCGCGCCTGATGGACCTGCTGCGCGCCGACCTGCATCAGGTAGCGGCTGTTGGGCAGGCCCGTGACCGGGTCGCTGATGCTCAGGGCGCGCTGGCGTCGCTCGGCCTCGTCCAGGGCGCGGGACAGGCGACCGATCATCCAGGCTCCGGGCAGCGTCAGGACCGCCATGGTCAGGCCACCGGTCAGGACCGCCGACCAGGGGTCCGTCTCCAGGCCCCAAGCGACGGCGCCCGCCACGGCCACGGTCAGACAGGCGGCGGTCGCGAGGACCGCCATCCACACCGCGACGGGGCCGTGCCGGGCGAGGTCGGTGAGGCAGCGCAATGGCATGGGCGTCCGATCCGTCAATGGGGAGGCGCCGAGAGTTTCGCCTCGCGGCTGCTTCCGCGCAACCGGGCCAAACGGCCCGTGCGGCGGGAAATGGTGTATCGGACGGTGTCTTTCGACCTTAGCAGGCTGCGGAAAAACCGGTCTGCACGGCCCCGTTCCCTATCCAAGGGGCGA
>CAZFRK010000348.1:0-3252 GCA_964521375.1 uncultured Rhodobacterales bacterium | reverse complement strand
CGCAGCACCTCGAAGCGGGTGCGCACTTCGTGGATGCGGTCGTAGATGGTTTCCAGCTTGGTCGCCTTGTCGACCACGTATTCCGGGGTCGTCACCTTGCCGCAATCGTGCAGCCACGCCCCCAGATGCAGTTCGTACCAATCGTCGTCCGACAGTTGGTAGTCGGCGAACGGCCCCTCGGTCTGGGCGCAGGCGGACTCGGCCAGCATCTTGGCGATCACCGGCACGCGTTCGCAGTGGCCGCCGGTATAGGGAGACTTGGCGTCGATGGCGCGCGCCAGAACGCGGATGAAGCTGTCCATCAGGTCGCGTTGCGCCTGGATGAGCTGCTGGTTGTCGATGGCGACGGCGGCCTGCGAGGCCAGGGCCGTGACCAGCGGCTGGAGGTCCTCGGAGAAGGACACCACCGTGCCGTCGTCGGTCTGGGCGTTGATGAGCTGCAGGACGCCGATGACCTCGTCCGAATAGTTCTTCAGCGGAATGGTGAGGAACGACTGGGAGCGGTAGCCGGTCCCGGCGTCGAACTTCTTGGTGCCGGAGAAATCGAAGCCTTCCGCCGTATAGGCGTCCTCGATGTTCACCGTCTTGCCGGTCAGGGCGACGTGGGTGGCCACGTTGTTGTGGTTCGGCTCGCCCGTCTCGGGATTGTAGAGATTGAGCGGCGGGAAGGGGATCGGCTTGCCGGTGGTGCCGCCCATGGCGGTGTTCAGGGTGTCGTTGCGCAGGATCTTGAAGGCCAGGGTACGGCGGTCCTCGCCCATCAGATAGAGCGTCCCGCCGTCGGCCTTGGTCAGGTCCTTGGCCTCCAGCAGGATGGTTTCCGTCAGGCGATCGTGATTGCGTTCCGCGGACAGGGCGATGCCGATGTCGATCAGCTTCTGAAGGTCCGCCGCGCCCCGGTCGCCGGCGCGCCGAATGGTCTTCCGGCGGTCGTGCCGCCCCGCATCGTACGTCATGGTTCTCTCCCGCGCCCATCCCCTCCGGCATGACCGGACGGAAGCCGCCAGTCCTAGCCGTGAACCCACCCTCAGTCTAGCAGTGGGCGCCAGGGTCGACTAACCGGAAAAATGGTGACGGCATCCTGCTCATCCGGCATCCTGCGCGGCATCATCCTCCTATGAGAGACTTGGGATTCGGTCCGTCCATGCCCTATGCGTCGCTGCGGGACTTCATCACCCGATTGGAAGCCGAAGGCCGCCTTGTGCGGGTGCGCGAGCCTGTCTCGCCGATTCTTGAAATGACCGAGATCCAGACTCGCCTGCTGGCCGAAGGCGGCCCGGCGGTGCTGTTCGAGAACGTCGTCCGTCCCGACGGATCGCGCTACGACATGCCGGTGCTGGTCAATCTGTTCGGCACCGTCGAGCGGGTCGCCTGGGGCATGGACCGCACGCCCGAGGAACTGCGCTCCGTCGGCGAGACGCTGGCCTTCCTCAAGCAGCCCGAACCGCCCGGCGGCTTCAAGGAAGCCTGGGGCATGCTGCCGCTTCTGAAGACGGTCATGGCCATGAAGCCCAAGACCGTCGGCTCCGCCCCCTGCCAGCAGGTGGTCCTGCGCGGCGATGAGATCGACCTGTCGCGCCTGCCCATCCAAAGCTGTTGGCCCGGCGAACCGGCGCCACTCATCACCTGGCCGCTGATCGTCACCAAGGGTCCGGGAGAGGGCAAGGAAGACGTCTTCAACCTGGGCATCTACCGCATGCAGGTGACGGGGCGGGACACCACCCTGATGCGCTGGCTGAAGCATCGCGGCGGCGCCCAGCATTATCGTCGCTGGGGCAAGGACAAGGGCACCGCCATGCCCGCCGCCGTGGTGTTGGGCGCCGACCCCGGGACCATCCTGGCCGCCGTGACGCCGGTGCCCGATACGCTGTCCGAATACCAGTTCGCCGGTCTTCTGCGCGGCAAGAAGGTGGAGCTGGTGGACTGCAAGACGGTGCCGTTGAAGGTTCCGGCCCAGGCGGAAATCGTCCTGGAAGGCCACGTCATGCTCGACGAGTTCGGCGACGAAGGCCCCTACGGCGACCACACCGGCTATTACAATTCCGTCGAACAGTTTCCGGTGTTCCGGGTGTCGGCCATCACCATGCGCCGCGACCCCATCTATCTGTCCACCTTCACCGGCCGCCCGCCCGACGAGCCGAGCGTCCTGGGCGAGGCCCTGAACGAGGTCTTCATCCCCCTGCTCACCCAGCAGTTCCCGGAGATCGTCGATTTCTGGCTGCCGCCGGAGGGATGCTCCTACCGCATCGCCGTGGTCAGCATGAAGAAGGCCTATCCCGGTCACGCCAAGCGCGTGATGATGGGCGTCTGGTCGTTCCTGCGGCAGTTCATGTACACCAAGTTCGTGATCGTCGTGGACGACGACATCAACTGCCGCGACTGGAAGGACGTCATGTGGGCCGTCTCCACCCGCATGGACCCGGTGCGCGACATCACGATGGTCGAGGGCACGCCCATCGACTATCTGGATTTCGCCAGCCCTGAAAGCGGCCTGGGCGGCAAGGTCGGCTTGGACGCCACCAACAAGTGGCCGCCCGAGACCCATCGCGACTGGGGTGAACAGATCCGCATGGACCAGGACGTCGTCGACCGCGTCAGCGACATGTGGAGCAAGCTGGGCCTGCCGGGCAGCGGCAAGCCGATCTGGAAATAGAGGACCGTCATGCCCCCGAAGAAGAACCCCAAGAAGCTCAACGCCCTTCAGCTCAAGACCCTGACCCTGCTTCAGGAGTTGGCCCGGCATGACGACACCAGCCAGGGCGAGGAAGACAGCCCCCGCCGCCTGGTGACGACCTTCCCCGATCCGCACGGCAACCACTTCCACCTCGGCCCCTACGTGGTGTCGGCCAAGGACGCCACCGGCCTGCGCAACGAAGCCGTCTGGGTGGCCCTGGAGCGCAAGGGGCTGGCCCTCAACCGGGCGCCGCTGGGCATCCTGCTGACCGAGGAGGGCCTGGACTACGACACCGGCCTGCGCGGCGAGATCCTGCACGGCTCGGATCACTGATCACCTCCACCCGCCCCGCCGCCCGCCCATCCGATGACGGAGGCCCCATGACCGCTCCCGCTCCCTCGCGCCGCGCCTTCTGGTCCTGGGCCGCCTTCGACTGGGCCAATTCGCCTTATCCGACCATCGTCACGACCTTCGTCTTCTCGGCCTATTTCGCCAAGGCGGTGGCCGAGAACGAAACGGTCGGGACGGCGCAATGGGGCTGGGCCATGGGGATGGCGGGCCTCGTCATCGCCGTCCTG
>CAZFRK010000347.1:0-3264 GCA_964521375.1 uncultured Rhodobacterales bacterium | reverse complement strand
CCGTGGAGGGGCCGGTCCGGGTCGGCGGGCGACGGGGCGGCGGCGAGGAGTCGTCAGACGGCTTCGACCGACCGGACTTCCGGAATGAAGTGGCGGAGCATGTTCTCGATGCCGTTCTTCAGGGTCATGGTCGAGCTGGGGCAGCCCGAGCAGGCGCCCTTCATGTGCAGGAACACGACGCCGTCGCGGAAGTCGTGGAAGGTGATGTCGCCGCCGTCGCGGGCCACCACGGGGCGGACGCGGGTGTCGATCAGGTCGCGAATCTGGGTCACCACCTCGCTGTCGGCGTCGGACGGCGCGTCGGCGGCGGGGCCGCCCGCCGCCACCACCGGATCGCCGGAGGTGTAGTGCTCCATGATGGCGCCCAGGATCATCGGCTTCAGGACCTGCCAGTCCTTGGCGCCGCCCTTGGTCACGGTCACGAAGTCGTCGCCCAGGAACACGCCGTCGACGCCGTCGACGGCGAACAGGCGTCGCGCCAGCGGGCTGTCGGCGGCCTGGTCGGCGCCGGTGAAGTCGGCGGTGCCCGACCCCATCACCGGCTTGCCGGGAATGAACTTGAGGCTGGCGGGATTGGGCGTTTGTTCGGTCTGGATGAACATGACTCTCTTCCGGAACAAGAAACGGGACCGTGCCGCCGTCCTGGCGGTCTGGGGGCCGGGGAGGCGTCCTTGGCCCCCGTCGCGTGACGGAGCACGGACGGACGGGGCGTCCCCGGATCGGCTGTCGGCTTTCTAGATGGATCGCTTCGCGCGCCGATGCAACCGTCCGGCGGCTCGGGGCGACCTGTCCGGGCGCCCCGTCGCGCGTCGTCCCCTACGCCAGGGCGTCGATCTCCTCGTCCGTCAGGGTGCCGGGGACGATGGTGACGGGGATGCGGATGCGGCTTTGCAGTTTTCCCGACGACAGGCTGGCGACCAGCGGGCCGGGATCGTCCTGCTTGGGACCGGCGGCCAGCACCAGAATGGAGATCCCCGGCTCTTCCTTGACCAACTGGACCAGTTGATCGGCCTTCTGGCCGTCGCGGATGAACAGGATCGGCATGTGGCCCGAGCAGCGGTTCACCTCGGCGGCCAGGGACTGCATCAGTTCCTCGGCTTCCTGGCGGGCCTCGTCGGCCATGCGCTGGCCGACGATGGCGAAGTGCTGGAACTCCGGCGGCTCGATGACGTGCAGTAGGGCGACGTGGCCGTCGGTGTTGCGGGCGCGCTTGCAGGCGAACCGCAGGGCGGCCCGCATTTCCTCCGACTTGTCGACCACCACCAGGAAGGTTCTGGAGTGGGGGGGCGTGGGGTCGGCGCCGGAAACCTGGACGCCGGAGTCGGGGCCGTCGGACTCGGGAAGGATATCGTCGCTCATGGTCGGTTTACCCTTTGCGGAAGGCGACGCCCGCCAGCCAACCCGCGAAAACGGCGATGATGATGGCGGCGATGCCGTAGAGGGCGGACTGGTTGTGGGCGAAGTGAAAGACGTCGGCGCCGACGCCCACCTTCGAAATGATCAGCGGCGTGATTTCCGCCGACACCACATCCCCGTCACGCACAAGGTAGACCTCGACCATATAGGTTCCGGTGGGAACATTGGCAGGGAAATTCAGTTCGGCGCGGAACAGGCGGTTGCCCAGCAGGTTGACGCCGCCCGGATCGTAGCCGTAGAGGCCGCGCCCCGTCTTCAGGCGCTCAAGGGCCTCGCGGAAGGCGACGCGCGACTCGTCCTCGGTCAGGCCCTCGACCCGCAGGTCCAGGTTGCGGGCCAGGATCTGGTGCCGCTCCAGCACCGGCTGCGGCAGGATGTCCTCCGCCGGGTTGTTGGAGGCGACGTAGTAGAAGGCCGGGGCGTTGGAGAAGGTCACCGCGCTTTTGTTGGCCCAGATGATGCCCATGCGGTCCTTGCGGCGCACGGTTTCCTCATGCGCCGGACCGCGGACCACCAGGACCACGTCGCCCGGCCCGTCGGTGGCGCCGAACAGCAGGACGTCGGTGCCCGCGAATCCGGTGGTGATGGCGACCAGATGCTTGGACAGGTCGGCGACGATGGGTTTTTCCTCTCCGGCGGGCACGGCGGCGGCGCGGGCGCCTTGCGCCTGGGCGCCGAGCGGGGCGAGCAGCGCGACGCCGAGGGCGAGGGCGGCCAGGATCGGCGTCACGGCGGCCCGGATCGGCCTGTGGGAGCGGGGGACGCGGGTCTGGGTCGTCATCAGTGGCCTCCTCCGCCACCCAGGCTGAAAAATTCGCTGGGCGTCGCGATCATGTCGACCCCCAGCTTGGCGCAGACGAACAGCACCATGAGGGCCAGCAGGACCCGCAGTTGCTCGCCCTTCAGCTTGGCGCCCGCCTTGGCTCCGAACTGGGCGCCGATCACCGCTCCGGTGAGTAGCAGAAGGGCCAGCACCACGTCCACGGTCTGGTTGAAGGTCGCCTGCAGGAAGGTGGTGTTGGCGGTGACGAAGATGATCTGGAACAGCGACGTGCCGACCACCACCTGGGTCGGCATGCCGAGCAGGTAGATCATCGCCGGGACCATGACGAATCCGCCGCCGACGCCCATGATGGCGGCCAGGACGCCGACCAGCGCGCCGACGGCGAAGGGCAGGATGGCGCTGATGTAGAGCTTCGACTTGCGGAAGCGCATCTTCAGCGGCAGGCGATGGATCCAGCCGTGACGATTGCCGCCCGTCGATACCGGCGCCGCCGCCGCGCCCGCCGACCGCGCCACGCGCCGGGTCTTGAACATGGCGTTGAGGCTTTCGATGAACATCAGCCCGCCGACGATGCCCAGGAACACCACGTAGGACAGAGAAATGGCCAGGTCGATCTGGCCCAGGGCGCGCAGGAACTTGAACAGCCAGACGCCGAGGCCCGATCCGACCAAGCCGCCGAGCAACAGGATGAAACCCATCTTGAAGTCGACGTTGCCGCGCCGCATGTGCGCCAGCACGCCCGACACCGACGAGGCGACGATCTGGTTGGCCTCCGTCCCCACCGCCACCGCGGGCGGGACGCCGATGAATATGAGCAAGGGCGTCATGAGGAACCCGCCGCCGACCCCGAACAGGCCGGACAGGAACCCGATTCCTCCCCCCATTCCCAGAATGAGGAAGACATTGACGCTCATCTCCGCGATGGGCAGGTAGATCTGCACGGTGAGCCTCCCCAGGCTGGCCTCTGGCCTTATTGTTTACCAGGACCCCCGAGGCTTTCGCGCCCCTTATTCCCGCCCCCGCGGGTCGGACCCGGCATCTTCGTGTCTTGGTTGGTTTCCGGG
>CAZFRK010000346.1:2052-3287 GCA_964521375.1 uncultured Rhodobacterales bacterium | reverse complement strand
CCGTCGTATTCGGTCAGGGTGGTGGGCTGTTCCCGTAGAAAATTGCTCATGTCATCAATCCTCTTGAGCAATTCATCGCGATTAGCGCATTTCAGCAAGGTTTTTTGCTTTTCGTCTCGCAGTCGGTAGATCTCATCGCCAACCTTATCATAATCTGCATTGGAAGTAGCCAGTTTCAAAAGCTCCGTTTGCAGTTCCTCCAGCCGCTTATCGATATCCGCCATAGTCTTGTCGCTTTCGCGATTTATGACGGTAGCGATGTTGTCCCGCAGAGTAGTGAGAAAACTGTCCTTTTCACAAAGCGTCTGATTAATGGCGGCGACAATCACCTGCTCAATTTGGCTCTCCGGCACCGTGCGGGCATCGCAGAAAAGTCCGGTATTTTCCAACCGGCTGGCACAGCGCCAGACGATGGATTTCTTCCCTCGGTTGTTCCAATGCACCCTGCGAAAAACCTCGCCGCATTTGGCACAGATAATTATCTGAGAAAAAGCGTGGTTGCTGCTGAAGGTCCTTTTCTTCCCACTCGGACTGGTGTGGACAATCCGGCGTCGGACAAGTTCCTCCTGCACCTGCATGAATATTTCACGCGGAATAATGGCTTCGTGACTGTTTTCTACATAATACTGCGGAACGATACCGTTGTTCTTGACCCGCTTTTTTGTAAGGAAGTCAACCGTATATGTTTTCTGTAAAAGAGCGTCGCCGATGTACTTTTCGTTTCGCAGGATCTGATTTATGTTGCTTGTATGCCAGCGCTCATTGCCTGCACCGTTCAGAATACCGTCGGCCTCTAACCCCCGGGCAATCTTCAGCATACTTGCACCCTCAAGGTATTCTCGATAAATGCGCTTTACGATTTCAGCTTCTTCGGGCACAACCACAAGGCGCTTATTCTCATCCTTGGTATAACCGAGGAACCGTGCACAGTTGACTTGTATTTCGCCTTGTTGGTAACGATACTGCAAACCCAGTTTCACATTCTGACTTAAGGACTGGCTTTCCTGCTGCGCAAGGGATGCCATAATTGTGAGCATAACCTCGCCCTTGGAATCCATGGTGTTTATGTTTTCTTTCTCAAAATAGACCGGAATGTTCTTGTCCTTTAGTTGGCGGATATACTTCAAACAGTCCAGCGTGTTTCGCGCAAAGCGGCTGATGGACTTTGTAATGATCATATCGATATTACCGGCCATACACTCGTCAATCATGCGGTTGAATTCTTCACGCTTCTT
>CAZFRK010000346.1:0-1952 GCA_964521375.1 uncultured Rhodobacterales bacterium | reverse complement strand
TCGGCAGTGTTGAAAGTGTCTTTGTCAATAATAGCCGGATAAAACTCATCACCGAGGTATCGTTTGTTGCGGAGAATCCTGCCGATGCCAGAATGGAAGCCGTTAATACCAGCCTTCTTGGCGGCTGTTGCCAATGAATCGCCGCTCAGGTAGGATTGAAATAATACTTTTATCTGCTCTGCAGCCTCTATATCAATTACGGCTTTTCCATTCTCAATCCGATAGCCGAATGGTGTATGACTCATTTATCTCTCAACCTTTCCTTAAGTGTAATTCCACATTTTAATTCGAATCCGATTTCAGCTCGCGAATACACATGAATCCGCTCTGCAAAGCGGTTAAACAGATCACTGTCAAAGCTCGTCAGCATTGATGCCTTGGTAGCATATTGCAGCAGAGCACTGACCTCGCTCAGGTTCTGGAAGTCGTTATTCAAAAATCGTGTTATGGATTCCTTTTGACGGCGTAGCCGTTCTGCCTCCTGCAAAAGCTCATTGTTGCTCTTATTGTAAATGGCAGGCTCAAGATAACCTTTGGTCATCAGCTCAACCAGCACATTTCTCTGCTTTTCGTTTTCTTCAAGCTTCTTGTCAAGCGAGCGAATGTTTTCAAGAGTTTCGTCGGAATTCATTCCGCGCAGACTGATGAGCAAAGGCTTCAGGACAATCTCATGTCCGAATATGAGCTTGTTCATCATGGTGACAAACGCATATTCTAAATCGGACTCCGGCACAAATTTCATAGAGCATTTCTTGATGTCCGCTATATGAGTGGAGCAGCACCACGCAATTCTATGTTTGCCGCTCGCATGGGTTCTTCTTTTAAAGGTTCCGCCGCACTGACCGCAGATGATTTTGCCTGAAAATGGATAACGGTTTTGATATTTCTTACTTTGCTTCTCCAGCCGTTTTTCTTTACCGCGCTGTTCGATAATATCCTGTGCGGCTTCAAACTCCTCATGGCTTATAATCGGCTCATGATGATCCCGAATTAGGTATTGATCTTTTTCTCCATGGTTGTTATGGCGGTTGAAGCGCTCGTCAGTATAAGTCTTTTGGAAAACAACATCGCCTGTATATTTTTCATTGCTTACAATCCCTCGTATCGTTGTTGACGTCCAGCGACTGCCTTTTTTGGTCGGTACATTTCTGTCGTTCAGTTCTTTTGCGATCTTGTATGTTCCTTTGCCAGAAAGGACTTCGTCAAAAATGTGTCGGACAATTTTAGCTTGAGATTTATTGACAACCATTTCTCCGTCCACATTGTCATAGCCGTAAGGCGGATAGGAAATTTTATAGGTGCCATTCTGAAACCTGCGCTTTATCGCCCATTTGTTATTTTCAGCAATGGAGAACGACTCATTTTCAGCCAGTCCAGACAGGATTGACAGCATGAGTTCGCTTTCCATTGACCCCGTGTTAATATTTTCTTTCTCAAAGTAAATGAAAACACCAAGGTTAAGCAGCTTTCTGACCAGTTCCAAGCAGTCGGTTGTGTTCCGGGCAAACCTGCTGATAGATTTCGTTACAATGAGGTCTATTTTTCTATTTTCACAGTCAGCAACCATACGAAGCAGTTCAGGCCGTTTTTCCTTTTTGGTGCCGGTGATGCCCTCGTCATAATAAAGTCCGGCGAACTCCCATTCAGGATTTGCATTGATGTAAGATTCATAGTGCTTTATTTGAGTATCCAGACTGACGAGTTGCTCATTGCTGTCTGTAGAAACACGGCAGTAGGCCGCAACCCGCAACTTAGTCTGTTCGGTTAAATTGGTCGTGTTTTGAGCAATTTTCGTTACCTTTTTCAAATTCTCACCTCCTTAGTCAGTGCGACATATTACCTCTGAAACGAAGTTATATCAACGATTTCAGGGCATAATCTCGGCTAATAGCGGCGAGAAAGTTTTGCGATTTAATTCGGTTATCTTGTTGAATTCCGACAAGGTAATTAAA
>CAZFRK010000345.1:0-3287 GCA_964521375.1 uncultured Rhodobacterales bacterium | reverse complement strand
GCTCCATCGCCGAGCTGGGCATCTACCCGGCCGTGGACCCGCTGGACTCCACGTCCCGCGCCCTCGACCCGCGCGTGCTGGGTGAAGAGCACTACGCCACCGCCCGCCGCGTCCAGGAAGTGCTGCAGAGCTACAAGGGCCTGCAGGACATCATCGCCATCCTGGGCATGGACGAACTGTCCGAAGAGGACAAGCTGACCGTGGCCCGCGCCCGTAAGATCCAGCGATTCCTGTCCCAGCCGTTCCACGTCGCCGAGGTCTTCACCGGCTCGCCGGGCGTCCTGGTCAGCCTGGAAGACACGGTGAAGGGCTTTAAGATGATCGTCGACGGCGAACTCGACCACCTGCCGGAGCAGGCCTTCTACATGGTCGGTTCCATCGAAGACGCCATCGAGCGCGGCAAGAAGATGGCGGCCGAGGCCGCGTAAGCGGACCACGACCCATGTGGCGGGCGGCTTCGGTCGCCCCGCCGTCCATCGTTCAACGGAGCCTCCTGACCCATGGCCGAAACGCTTGAATTCGAACTGGTCTCGCCGGCCAAGCTGCTGATCTCCGAACCCGTGGAGATGGTGGTCGTGCCGGGGGCGGAAGGTGACTTCGGCGCCCTGCCGCGGCATGCGCCGCTGCTGTCGACGGTGCGTCCGGGCGTCATCGACGTCTACAAGAACGACAAGGTCGCCGACCGCATCTTCGTCGCTGGCGGCTTCGCCGAAGTGACGCAGGAGCGGTGCACCGTGCTGGCCGAAGAGGCGGTGCGCGTGGCCGACCTGACGCGCGAGGCCGTCGAGGCCCGCCTGCAGGCCGCCAAGGACGCGCTGCAGGAAGCCGACGACCCGCTGGAAAAGAGCCAGGCGCAGGCGCGTCTGGTGATCGCGCAGGCGATGCTGGCCGCCCTGGCCTGATCATCGGTCGCCGCGATCTTTCCGTACGGAAAAGGGCCGGTCCGCACCGGCCCTTTTTGCATCCGCGAACGCCTGTAAGCCGTTGATCCCCTTGCCACGGTCCCGGCAGTCCTTACATTGGGACGCAGGGTCGCTGGACGATGTGGATGGAGAACCGCGCATGCATTGGACTCTCGACGACATTCCTTGGGATCGCTTCGACGCCGCCAAGGTCGACCCGCACATCCTGAAGGTCATCAAGGCCGCGGCCATGGTCGAGCGCAACGCCGCCGACTATGCCGCCTACCTGTGCAATGTCTTCGCCGACGACGAGGCCTTCCGCGCCTATACCGCCGAATGGCGGGTCGAGGAGGAGCAGCACGGCGACGCGCTCGGCGCCTGGGCGGAAAAGGCGGATCCGTCGTTCAGCTACGAGGCCTCCCGCAAGCGGTTCACCGACGGCTATCGTATCGACGTCGACGCCGAGACCTCGGTGCGTGGCTCGCGCACCGGCGAACTGATCGCCCGCTGCATCGTCGAGACCGGCACCAGCTCCTTCTACTCGGCGCTGCGCGACGCCACGGACGAACCGACGCTGAAGTGGATCTGCCACAAGATCGCCGGTGACGAGTTCCGTCACTACAAGCTGTTCTACACCACCATGAAGGACTACCTGGAGCGGGAGAACGTCCCGGCCTGGAAGCGGTTCATGGTCGCCGTGGGGCGTATCAAGGAAAGCGAGGACGACGAGCTGGCCTTCGCCTGGCACGCCGCCAACCATCCGGTCGAGGAAGCCTACGACCGCCAGCTTTGCACCCTGGCCTACGGTTCCCGGGCCTTCAGCTTCTACCGGCCCCAGCACGTGGAGCGCGGCGCCCACATGGTCCTGAAGGCCGCCGGTCTCAACCCGCAAGGATGGGTCGGCACGGTGTTCGGCAAGGTGATGTGGGGCTATATCTCGCGCCGCGCGGACAAGCTGGCCGAGGAACGCCAGAGGCAGGCCGCCTAAGCCTAGAGTGGCTTTCACTCCCCCGCGGTCGCGAAATCCACTCTATCCCTATATCTTTAAAGCAAACACGTCGTCGCGCGCGAGTCCGTCCGCTCGGGATTTGCTCCAGGGCGACGCCCCGCGGCAGGGGGCGCGGAAAACCAAGGGGCGCGACCGACGGGCGCGCCCCTGTCGTCGTCAGTCCCGCCCGCGCCGGGCCAGCGGCTCGTTGGGTTGCAACTCGCCGTCCCAGGGGAACAGCAGCCACATGTTCTGCGGCACCGGCACGGCGTAGGTGTCGACGGCGGGTTCGCCTTCGGGCTTGGCGTAGACGGTCGCCAGATGGCCGCCCGGCAGCAGTCCCTTGACCAGGCGGGCTGTGACGCCGCTGTCCACCAGGTCGTCGATGATCAGCCAGTCGGTGCCGTCGCCGATCAGGTCCTTCTGCACGTCCTTGACGACGCTCGGCTTGCCCTGCGTGCGGTCGTCATAGCTGATGACGCTGATGCATTCGACGATGCGCAGGTCCAACTCGCGGGCGATGATGGAGGACGGGATGAGGCCGCCGCGCGTGATGGCCACGATACCCTTCCACGGTCGCCCCATCTCCATGAGCTTGTGGGCCAGCATGCGGGTGTCGCGGTGGAACAGTTCCCAGGCGATGGGCAGGTAACGGTTGGGGGTATAGTCCTTCATCTCGTCGCTTTCTGTGTCTGGCCCGGGTCTGGTGCCCGGCGGCTAAGATTGGTGCTTGTCCCGAGGGCCGCCATTCTAAACAATGGCCCGGATTGCGAAAGTCCCGATGCGCCCGGATGTCTTCGGGGCGCCAATCCGAAGAGCCGCTCATGTTGACGACAGCCACCGCCCATCGCGGCATGGTCACCGCGCCCCATCATCTGGCCGCCCAGGCCGGGGCGGCGGTGCTGCGCGACGGCGGCAACGCCATCGAGGCCATGGTGGCCGCCGCCGCCGTCTCGGCGGTGGTCTATCCGCAGATGAACGGCCTGGGGGGCGATGCCTTCTGGGTCATCCACGAACCGGGCCGGGCGCCGACCGCGATCGACGGCAGCGGCGCCGCCGGACGGGCGGTCACGCCCGACCTCTATCGGGGGCGCGGCCTAGACGCGGTGCCCGCCGTCGGGCCGCTGGCCGCCAATACGGTGGCCGGGGCGGTGTCCAGTTGGCAGTCGGCGCTGGAGGTCTCGGCCAGCCGGTGGGGCGGGAGCCTGCCGCTGGAACGCCTGCTGACCGACGCCATTCACTATGCCGAGGCCGGGTGGCCTCTGTCGGCCAACCAAAGGCGCGTGACCCAGCGCGGGCGGGCCGTCCTGTCCGCCGTTCCGGGCTTCGCCGAGGCCTATCTGGACGGCGGCAAGGTCCCGGACGAAGGGAGCCGCCGGACCAACCCCGCCTTGGCC
>CAZFRK010000344.1:0-3299 GCA_964521375.1 uncultured Rhodobacterales bacterium | reverse complement strand
TCCATGAAGGTGCCGCCGGCGGGCGGCACGGCCATGTCGCGGCTGTCCGTCCAGGCCGTCGCCCCCGGCAGACGCGACAGGCGCCCCTTGCGCCCGCCCATCAGCCGCAGGCCCCAGGCCGCGGCGCGGGTGGCCAGCCGATAGGCCCCGGGGTGGGACGCCAGCCAGGCGTGCAGCCCAAGTCCCCACCGCTGGGCCGCCGGGGCGTGACCGCCCTCGGTCTCCTTCTCGCGCCAGGCCCGCAGCATGCGCGGCAGGGGGATCTTCATCGGGCAAACGCTTTCGCACCGCCCGCAAAGGGTAGAGGCGTTGGGCAGCGGCGCGGCTTCCTCGATGCCGATCAGGGCCGGGGTCAGGACCGACCCCATGGGGCCGGGATAGACCCAGCCGTAGGCATGGCCGCCGATGGCGCCATAGACCGGGCAATGGTTCATGCAGGCGCCGCAGCGGATGCAGCGCAGCATGTCCTGGAATTCCGACCCAAGCATCTTGGTCCGCCCGTTGTCGAGCAGGATGACGTGGAACGCCTCCGGTCCGTCGGCGTCGCCGGCGCGCCGCGGCCCGGCGGAAAAGGTCGTATAGGTGCTGCAATCCTGCCCGGTGGCCGAGCGCGCCAGAAGGCGCAGCACCGTCGCCGCGTCGTTCAGGGTCGGCACCACCTTTTCCAGGCTGGCGATGACCACATGGACCTTCGGCAGAAGCTGGGTCAGGTCACCGTTGCCCTCGTTGGTGACGATGACCGTCTGGCCGGTTTCGGCGATCAGCAGATTGGCCCCGGTAATGCCGACGTCGGCGGTCAGGAAACGGTCGCGCAGTTCGGCGCGCGCTTCGTCCAGAAGCTGGCGCGGCTCTTCCAGCGGACGGTCCTTGGGGCGTTGGGTATGGGTCTCGCGGAAGGCGTCGGCGACCATCTCCTTCCGCACATGGATGGCGGGCGCGATGATGTGGCTGGGCGGTTCGTTTCGGAGCTGGATGATATATTCGCCCAGGTCCGTCTCCACCGGCGTGATGCCCGCCTTCGCCAAATGCTCGTTGAGGCCGATCTCCTCGGAGATCATGGACTTGCCCTTGGTGACCGTGCGCGCGCCCACGTCGCGACAGATCTTCAGGACGGCCTCGCGCGCGGCGGCCGCGTCGGCGCACCAATGGACACGGCCGCCATCGGCGCGGACGCGGGATTCGAAGATCTCAAGGTAGGCGTCCAGGTTGTCGAGGACGTGATCCTTCAGGCGTTTGCCCTCTTCCCGCAGATCCTCGAATTCCGGCATTCGCGCGACGGCGGCGGACCGCTTGAGGCGGAAGCCGGTCTTCATGGTCGCCAGAGAGGCCCGCAGATTGGCGTCGTCGACGGCGGCGCGGGCATTGTCCTTGAAACTGTGGGCGGTGGAGCGCACGGGCCTAGTCCTCCGCTTCGCCGATGGGCGGGGTGTCGGTCAGACCGGCCAGCACCTCGGCCACATGGCGGGCCTTCACCGTGCTGCCGTCCCGCTGCAACCGCCCGGCCATGTTCAGAAGGCAACCGACCTCGCCCGCCAGCAGCAGGTCGGCGCCGGTGGCCTCGATGTCGCGGGTCTTGTCGCTGACCATGCGGGTGGAGATCTCGCCGTTCTTGACCGCGAAGGTGCCGCCGAAGCCACAGCATTCCTCCGGCTCGGCCAGATCCCGCACCTCCAGCCCGGCGATGCCCGACAGCAGCTTGCGCGGCTGATCCTTGATGCCCAGCTTGCGCAGGCCGGTACAGGAATCGTGATAGGCCGCGACGCCGGAGAAGGTGCCGTCGACGCGCTCCAACTTCATCACGTCGGCCAGGAAGCTGGTCAGCTCCCACGCCTTGTCGGCGATGGCCTGGGCGCGCGGACGCCACGCGGCATCCCCTTCGAAGACCTCCGGCCAGTCCTTGACCATGCCGATGCAGGACCCCGACGGCGCGACCACGTAGTCGGCGTCCTCGAACAGGGGGATCATCGACTTGGCGACCCGTCGCGCCCCGGCCCGGTCGCCGCCGTTCCATTGCGGCTGGCCGCAGCAGGTCTGGCCCTCGGGAACCGTCACCCGACAGCCCGCCCGCTCCAGAAGGGTCAAGGCGGCGAAGCCCACCGACGGCCGATAGAGATCGGCCAGGCAGGTGACGAACAGGGCGACGTGGGTCATCGGGGAAGCATCCATTGTCGGAGACGGCGGCCACTATATCAGCCCGACCGCGCCCGCGAAACGCGGCACCGCCGCCGCGTCACTTCTCGGCGACAGGCGTTTCGGCGCGCGACGCGGGCAGCAGGACATACCAGGCGCCCGGGCTTTTCATGCGCCCGGCCATGGCCAGGGCGTCCTCGCCGGGACCCCAGAAGAAATCGCCGCGCACGACGCCCTTGATGGCCGAGCCGATGTCCTGGGCGACCATCAGGCGTTCCAGGGGGGCGCCGTCGGGATCGACGCTGTCCAGCCACAACGGCAGTCCCAGCGGAATGGTGCGCGTATCGACGGCGATGGAGCGGCGCGGCGTCAGGGGAACCCCCAGCGCGCCGATCGGCCCCTCGCCCTTGATCTCGCGGAAGAAGATGTAGCGGGGATTGGCCCGCATCACGCCGTCGGCCTGATCGGGATGGGCCTTCAGCCAGGCCCGGATCTGGGGCATCGACGCCTTGCCCGGCTCGACCAGACCCCGCCGCAGCATCTCGCCGCCGATGCCGACGAACTTGTGGCCGTTGTTTCCGGCGTAGCCGACCCGCCGCACCGTGCCGTCGGGCAGCGTCACCTGCCCCGATCCTTGAATGTGCAGGATGTGGGCGTCCACCGCGTCGGCGGCCCACAAAAGAACCTTGGCCTTGCCGTCCAGGGCCCCCTGTTCGATCTCCGCCCGCGTCCAATAGGGTTTCACCTTCGACCCTTCGACGCGCCCGACCACCTTCTGCCCCTTCAGGGCCGGATCGCTGGTGCCCAGATCCACCGTCACCAGATCGGGCGGCACGGCGTAAAGCGGCACGGCGTAGCCCGGTTCCTTGCGCCGCGACCCCTTCAAGGCGGCTTCGTAGTAGCCCGTGAAGACGCCGTCCCGCGTCCCGTCGGCGGCGGTGACGGCATAGGGCCGCAAGCGGCTTTCCAGCCAGGCGCGAAAGGCCGTCTCGTCCTGGTCGCCGGGTCCCGGCGGCAGGGCGCGGGCCAGATCGCCGCACAGCGCCTGCCAGTCCCCATAGGTGCCTCCCAGCGCGCCCGGGCCGACCCAGGCGTCGGCGGGCTTGCGCGAAAAGACGTCGCACGACCGCCGCAGGGCCGGAAGGGCCTCGACCACCCGATCACCCGAC
>CAZFRK010000343.1:0-3307 GCA_964521375.1 uncultured Rhodobacterales bacterium | reverse complement strand
GCTTCTGCGGCATGATGGAGCTGCCCGTCGACCAGCCGTCGGACAGGCGCACGAAGCCGAACTGGGCCGAGGTCCAGATGACCAGTTCCTCGGCCAGGCGCGACAGATGGATCGCCGTCAGGGCGGCGGCGGTCATGTACTCCAGGGCGAAATCGCGGTCGGAGACGGAATCCAGCGAATTGGCCGTCGGGCGGTCGAAGCCCAGCTCCCTGGCGGTCATCTCGCGGTCGATCGGGAAGGAGGTTCCGGCCAGGGCGGCGGCGCCCAGCGGGCATTCGTTCATGCGCGCCCGGGCATCGGCGAAGCGGCCGCGGTCGCGACCGAACATCTCCACGTAGGCCAGCATGTGATGGCCGAAGGTGATCGGCTGGGCGGCCTGAAGGTGGGTGAAGCCGGGCATGACCGTCTCGGCGTGCGCCTCGGCCTGGGCGATCAGGGCGCCTTGCAGGGCCTTGAGCTGGACGCCCGCGCGGTCGGCGGCCTCGCGCACCCACAGGCGGAAGTCCGTCGCCACCTGATCGTTGCGCGACCGGGCCGTATGCAGGCGGCCCGCCGGTTCGCCGATGATCTCCTTCAGGCGCGCCTCCACGTTCATGTGGATGTCTTCCAGCTTGGTGGAAAAGACGAAGGCGCCGGACTCGATTTCCGACTCCACCTGATCCAGCCCCTTGAGGATGGCGTCGCGGTCGGCCATGGTAAGCACGCCGGTGGCCGCCAACATCTTGCAGTGGGCGCGCGATCCGGCGATATCCTGGCGGTACAGGCGCTGGTCGAAGCCGATGGAGGCGTTGATGGCTTCCATCACCGCCGTCGGGCCGTCGCTGAAGCGACCGCCCCACATCTGGCTGGTGCCGCCGTTACCGGAGCTGGGGGTCTTCTTCTTGTCGCTCATCAAACGCACTCTTCTGTCTGGGCCGGGAGGCTTCGCCGTCATCGCCGGGGTGATCGCCGTTGGCGCGATTGTGACCATTGTGGCGGCGGTTTCAACTGGTTCGTCACGTGGCGGGGCGGAAACCGCGGCGTGCGACGACGGCATGAGCCGTCCGGGGCGGCTGGTGGTGCACGATACGCCTTGCGCCCTGCCCGGAGAAGCGCCGTTGGCCTTCGCCGACGGCGCCGGGGCGCCGCTGACCCTGGAGGCCTTCCGGGGCAAGGTGGTGCTGGTCAACCTGTGGGCCACCTGGTGCCCGCCCTGCGTCAAGGAAATGCCGTCCCTCGACCGCCTTCAGGCGCGTCTCGGCGGTCCCGACTTCGAGGTCGTGGCGATCAGCCAGGACAAGGGCGGGGTGGCCCTGCCCGCCGCCTTCCTGAGCCGGGAGGGGCTGGAGTCCCTGACGGTCTACCTGGACCCCCGGGCGACCGCGGTCCCGGCCCTGCGGGCGCCCGGCCTGCCGACCTCGGTGCTGATCGACCGCGACGGGCGCGAGATCGCCCGCCTGGTCGGACCGGCGGAGTGGGACAGCGACGCCATGGTCGCCGCCCTGCGCGCGGCGGCGGGTCTCTAAGACCCTTGCCCATCCTCCGCGGGCGGCGGCGGAAAGGCCGTCAGCGCCGCCACCGCTTGAGGGCCTGCAAGGACACCGGCGGGCGTCCGTCGGCCTCGAACTTCTGCTTCAGCCAGATGGCGAAGAGGATGGCGATGGTCGATCCCATGATCGTGTCGGACAAGAAATGAACCGTCGTGGCGACGCGGGACAGGGCGATGAAGACGGCGGCCAGCAGATAGGCGGCGCGGTAGCGCGGATAGATGAACCACAGCGCCATGGCGACGCTGAAGATCACCTGGCTATGGCCGGAGGGGAAGGAGTTGGCCCCGGAGAACGGCTCGAATCCGTAGACCCCGCCGTCGAAGAGGACACGCGGGCGGTAACGCCCGATGATCGCCTTCAGCAGGGTGATGGTCAGCCCCGACGACGCCATGACGGCGATGCCGTAGATCCACGACCGCGCGTAGCGGCGCCACCGTTCATGGGCCTCGACGGTCAGCGACAGGCCGGAGACCGCCCATGTCACGCCGAGGCAGAGGAAGAACAAGACGTACCAATGGCCGCCCAGGCCAAGGTCGGTGATGGTCTTGAAGAAGCCGAAGGTGTCGTCGTCCAGGTTGGCCTTGAGCCACAGCGCCAGGGGCTTGTCGACCAGCACCATGAGGATCAGGCACAGCACCGTCACGTAGAGCAGGGTCGCGGCCAGCGGCCGCGCCCGCGTGAAGGCGGCGAGCCGCCGGGCGGCGTCCTCGGCGGCGTCGATGGCGCGCCCGACCCGGCTCATGGGGCCTCCCGCGTGAACAGATGCAGGGTGACGTCCTTGCCGCGCGAATAGTTGAAGCCCTCGACGGTGCCGCGCTCGGTGACCGGCGTCGCGGCGGGCAGTGCGGCGCGGAAGGCGTCCAACTCCCGCTCCTCCACGGCGCCCAGCAGCGGGCCGTCGGCGGTGGCCAGGGCGTCGGCCACTCCGGCGCCGCCCGTCAGTTTCGTTTCGGTACCGGACAGGAAGACCACGCTCGGCTCGTGATACCCAGCGATGGCCAGTCCGCCGCCGGTGGCGTGGGCGTCGACGGCGGCGGCGACCTTTTCGGACACCCACAGGCGGTCGAGGCCCGGCATCACCCCGGCGAAGACCGCGCCAGAGAGCACGGCCGCTCCGGCCATGGCGCCGACGGCGGCGTTGAGGAAGCGGCGCCCGGCGACCTGCCACCACACCAGGGCGACGGCGGCCAACCCACCGAGGGCGGCGAGGATCGCCGCCGCGCCGATGCCGTCGCCGTACATCGTGGCGGCCACCAAGGGAACGGCGGCCAGCGCAAGGGCGAAGAGGGTCCAGGCTCCGTACCACGCCTTGGCCTTCAGCCCGGCCAGCATGGGGTAGGTGCCGTCGCGCACGGCGAACAGCGCGGCGGCGATCATCAGCGTCAAGGCGGGCGCCAGCGGCAGGGTGTAATGCGGCAGCTTGGTCGGGATCAGCTCGAAGACGATCCACGACGGTATCGCCCAGGCCAGGCAGTAGCGCAGGCCGGGCAGGGCGCGCTCCTTCCACGACCGCCACAGGGCGGGCCACAGGAACAGGGAGGCGGGGAACAGGGTCAGCGTCGCCGCCAGCAGATAGTAGCCCGGCGGCGCGCCGTGGCTTTCCTGGGCGCCCAGAAGCTTGGGGATGAGGTCTTCGCCCACCGCCTTGCCGACGAAGGCGCCGCCGGTCTGCTCGTTGACGGCGACCAGCCAGGGCATGACGACGGCGGTGGCCAGGATGACGCCCATGATCGGGCGCAGGCCGCGCATCATCTTGAACAGGGTGCTCTTGCCGGCAC
>CAZFRK010000342.1:0-3312 GCA_964521375.1 uncultured Rhodobacterales bacterium | reverse complement strand
CCATCGACCTGTACATCTGGGCCATCATCATCTCGGCCATTCTCAGCTGGCTGGTGGCCTTCAACGTGCTCAACACGTCGAACCGCTTCGTCTATATGGTCGGCGACTTCCTGTACCGCGTCACCGAACCGGCGTTGCGGCCCATCCGCAAGATTCTGCCCATCATGGGCGGCATCGACCTGTCGCCGATCGTCCTGATCCTGGCGCTGTGGTTCATCGACGGCATTCTGCGCCAGCTTCTGGTGCGGGTCGCCGGCATGGGCGGCATGGGGTTCTAGGCCCTGGCGGATCTTCTGGATCTGGCGCTGACGGCGGAGGCCGACGGCCTTCGCCTGTCCGTGCGCCTGACCCCCAAGGCATCGCGCGACGCCCTGCGAGGCGTGGCCGAGGACGCCAACGGCGGCGCCGTGATCAAGGCCCAGGTGACCGCCGTGCCCGAGAACGGCAAGGCCAACGCGGCGCTGTGCAAGCTGCTGTCCAAGGAGCTGAAGGTCCCCAAGTCGGCCATCTCCATCGTCTCCGGGGCCACCGACCGCCGCAAGACCCTGCGCGTCGTCGCCGATCCGGTTGACGTGACCGCCCGCCTGCGCGACAAGCTAGGCGCATCGTCCGGCTGACCATTTCCCGGGAGCGTCCTCATGGCCGACACCAAGCCCGCCAATCCCTCCGGCCCCTCGGCCATCCCGTCCGACAAATTGGTCGACGGCAAGGGATTCGCCGCCTCCCTGCGCGAGTCCATCGCCGCCGAGGTGGGCGACCTGAAGGATCTGCACCGCGTCCAGCCGGGCCTGGCGGTGCTGATGGTCGGCGACAATCCAGCCAGCGACATCTATGTGCGCTCCAAGGTCAAGCAGACCCAGGAAGTCGGCATGAAGTCGGTGGAACGCCGCCTGCCCGCCGACATCAAGGAGTCGGAGCTGCTGCTCATCATCGAGGGGCTGAACGACGACTCCTCCATCCACGGCATCCTGGTCCAATTGCCGCTGCCCAAGCATATCGACGCCGAAAAGGTCATCCGCACCATCGCGCCGGAAAAGGACGTCGACGGCTTCCACCCCATCAACGCGGGCCTGCTGATGACCACCGGCGACGGGCTGGTGCCCTGCACGCCGCTGGGGTGCTCGCTGTTGCTTAAGGATCGCCTGGGCGACCTGAGCGGCTTGGAGGCGGTGGTCATCGGGCGATCGAACATCGTCGGCAAGCCCATGGGCCAACTTCTTTTGCAAGAGAACTGCACCGTCACCATGGCCCATTCCCGGACCCGGGGCTTGGCCGAGGTCACGCGCCGCGCCGACATCGTGGTCGCCGCCGTCGGCGTGCCCGAACTGGTCAAGGGATCGTGGATCAAGCCCGGCGCCACGATCATCGACGTCGGCATGAACCGTCTTCCGGCGGGCGAAGGCAAGACCCGCCTGTGCGGCGACGTCGATACCCAGGGCGCCCTGGCCGCCGGTTGCGCGGGCATCACGCCGGTGCCGGGCGGCGTCGGGCCGATGACCATCGCCTGCCTGCTGCGCAACACCGTCACCGCCTGCAAGCGCCTGAACAACCTGCACGACTGACCGCCGCGCGCGCCCACCTAAGCGCACGCCCCGTCTTGTCAGCGCCTCCCCGGCTTTCTATCGTGGATGGAACACGATAGGGCGGCCAAAGAACCGTCCCGCCATCTGGGGAGGTCCAAGCCATGCGTCTGTTCCTTCTGGCGGCCCTGGCGGTCGTCTTGTCGGCGCCCCTCGCCGGGCAGGCCGAAACCCTGCCGCGAGGTGACGGCATCCATACCGAGGACTGGTTCAAGACCACCTCCTTCGGCGACCTGGGCGAGGACGTGGCCGAAGCGACGGCGGCGGGCAAGCGGCTGGCCGTCATCTGGGAGCAGGAAGGCTGCGGCTCCTGCCGCCGCCTGCACGAGGTCAACTTCCAGGACCCGGCGGTGCGCGCCTACCTGGAACAGCATTTCGACCTGCTGACGCTGAACATGTACGGCGAGACCGAGGTCACGGCCCCCGGCGGCACCCCCATGGCCGAGAAGGACCTGGCCGCCGAGCTGGCGATCAACTTCACCCCGACGACGATCTTCTACGACGCCGCCGGACAGGAGGTGTTCCGGGTTCCCGGCTACAGCCCGCCGCGCTTCTATCTGGCCGCCTTCCTGTTCGTGACCGAGGAAGGCTACAAGGACCCGGAGCATCGCGGCCTCTTCGCCCGCTGGGTCAAGGCCAACCGGGCGCGCCTCGACGAGATCTACGGAAAGGCGGATTGACCATCGTGAGCGCGGACTTTTCGCATGCGGAACGAGACGCCCTGATCCGCAAGATCCAGGACTGGATGGCCCGCGAGCTTGATCTGGAGATCGGCGGCTTCGACGCCGGGTTCCTGCTGGACTTCTTCCTCGAGGAAATCGGCCCGGCCTTCTACAACCGCGCGCTGGAGGACGCCCAGGCCATCCTCGACGCCCGCATGGAGACCCTTCAGGACGCCCTGCGCGACCTGGAAAAGCCGATCAAGCCGTGAGTCCGGCGCGCCGTGTCACGACTCGGACGTGGAAAAGGATGGCGGATGCCGGCGCGGCGGCAGAACCAGGAAGAGGACCACCGGAAACAGCCCCAGCACCGGCAGGGCCACCGACAGCGCCCACCATTTGGAAAAGGTCGCGGTGTCGCGCAGCCGCTGCGCCGTCCACCAGGCCGCCAGGGCCACGCAAACCAGCGTCAGGCCGCCGAGAACGATGAAGCGCAGGTGGCCCCCGACCGACAGGCCAACCACCAGGACCAGGACCACCAGGGCGCCCATGCGCAAGGCATAGGGCCGCTGCCCCATGGTCCGGTTCGGACTGAGCGCGATGGCGACCCCGGCGATCAGCACGTTGGCCAGCAGGCTCGCGTAGAGAACGACGGCGGCGACGCCGAGAACACCACCCATTGGGACTTTCCCCCGGATCAAGAGACGGCGACAGTGTGCGGACGGCGGCGCGGCCTGTCCATCCCGCGCGCCGCGGCGATGGTCAGTCGATGTCCATGACGCTGACCGGCGGGCCGGGCGTGAAGGCGCAGCGCAGCGCGGCGGCCAGGGTCTCGGGCACCAGGATTTGCCAGGTGACGCCGTCCTTCAGATCATGCCAGGGCGCGGCGACGACGGTGCAGGTAGCCGGAAGCTGCCCATCGGCGCAGATCCGCAGACTCAAACCGCTATCGGAATAATCCAGATCCAGGGGCCGATTGATGTCATTTCGCAGCGCCGGGAGCAAAAGGCCCTGGCGGTCGCCCCGGATGACACGGAATCCGGTTTCCTCGACGGGATGCCAGCCCAGACCCG
>CAZFRK010000341.1:0-3319 GCA_964521375.1 uncultured Rhodobacterales bacterium | reverse complement strand
CCGCAGTCGGTCATGATGGTCTTGGCCTCGTGGCCGCCCTCGATGCCCCACCAGTAGCGTTCGTTGGGGGTGGGGTGCAGCTTTTCCTGGCGGTGGATGGAGCCGTCGCGCAGGCAGACGTAGCAGACGTTGACGATGTCGCCGTCGTGGTCGCGGGTCGGGTGGGAGCCGCCGATGATGTTGATGTTGTAGTGGACGGCCAGTCGCGACAGAAGCTCCTTCAGCGGCTCGGTGTACTTGGTCAGCTCGGCGATGGCCTGATCGGCGGGGATGCGCTTGTTCTCGATGGACAGGAGCTGGAGGGTGAACAGTTCCGGGAAGACCACGAAGTCCGACTTGTAGTCGGCGACCACGTCGACGAAGTATTCCAGGTTGTGGGCGAACTCCTCGAAGGAGGCGACGCGGCGCTGCTGATACTGGACGCAGGCGATGCGCACCGAATCCTGTTGGCGCCGCCGTTGGGCCAGCCGCGACGGGCGCGGGCCGCGCTCCAGATCCTGGACCACGCGCGGGTTCCACCACACCAGATGGGCGGCGTGCCCCAGGCTTTCGGCGTCGCTCGGCAGGTAGTCGCGCAGCACGCCGAGCGCCTGGAAGCCGTTGCGCATCTGGAAGGACAGCACGTTGTCGCGCAGGCGCCGCTCCTTGACCAGATCCAGATACTCTTCCGGGCTTTCGACTTCCTTGCGCCGCGTCTTGCGGGCCAGTCCCGGCATGCGACCGCCGAAGACGATGCCCTTAAGGCCCTTTTCCTGGCACAGGGACTTGCGCGCGTTGTAAAGGCGCTGGCCGATGCGCAGGCCGCGATGGTCGGGATCGACCATCACCTCCATGCCGTAGAGCATGTCGCCGTCCTCGTCGTGGCGACTGGCGAATCCGGCCCCGGTGATGGTCGACCAATCGTGCGCCTTCAAGGCTTCCTTTTCCCGGATCATGAAAGTCGCGGCATAGCCGACGATGTCGCCGTTGTAGACGGCGACGAACTGGCCTTCGGGAAAGTTCTGCACCTGGCCGCGCAACTGGGCCAGCGTGTAGATGTCCATCCCCTGCCCCTGATAGGTCCGCCGACAGAGCTGCTGAACGGCCCGCGCGTCCTTGACCATCGCCTTGCGGACGATGAGCTTCGCCTTGTTCTCGTGGGCGGTGGTCTGATCTGACATGCGGTGCGGCTCCGGTGGTGATCGGGAACGGTCGGTCGGCTATGAATAGATACGCTCCTGGCAAGGCAAAGGTGCCGATATGTTCGGGCAACGTCCACCCCGACGCGATCTTATCCCCATCGCGGCGGCGCTTTGGACCTATCGCGGCGACGGTCGCGACGGCGGCGCTTCATTCCATGCTCCGGGTGGCGACCTGATCGTTCCGGCGGACGGCTGCGCCGACGTGATCTGGGACGGCGCGGTCGTCCGCGTCGGCGCCCCCACCGTGCGCCCGGTGACGGTCCCCGCCGCCGGCGCCCAGACCGGCCTGCGCCTGCGCCCCGGCGCCATCGCCGCGCTGACCGGCGGCTCCCGCCGTCCGGCGGCGGAAGTGGTGGCCGAACGCCTGGAGGCGATGGGTGCCGCCACCGTGCTGACCCAGGCGGAGACGCCGCTGGATGGCCTGGAAGCTCTGCTCGCCCGCCTGCTCGAGGCCCGTCCGCCGAACGTCCACGCGCTGGCGCTGACCGCCGCCCTGGCACGCCCGCCGGGCGATGTCGATGCCCTGGCGAGACGCCTGGACCTGCCCGCGCGCACCCTACGGCGGCGGATCGGCGCCGCCCTGGAGGTCGGCCCCAAGGAAGCCCTGCGAATCCTTCGCTTTCAACGCTTCCTGCGCCTGCGCGACCGCCTGCCCGCCCTACCCCTCGCCGCCCTGGCCGACGGGCTGGGCTATGCCGATCAGGCGCATATGACACGCGAGGTGCGGGCTTTTTCCGGCCTGACCCCGGCCACCGTGGCATGGTCGCGGTCGTGGCCGTTTTGTTCAAGACGCGGGGATAGGCGGGGCGCAGGATGGGCCGAGCCATCTCTCGAGGAGTCCCTCCCATGGACCAGCGCGTCACCTTGATCACCCTGGCCGTCGCCGACGTGGCGAAGGCCCGCGCCTTTTACGAAGCCCTGGGCTGGACCGCCCATCCGACCCTCAGCCAGGAGAGCATCGCCTTCTTCCAGCTCAACCACCTGGCCCTGGCCCTCTACGGCAAGGAGGCACGGGCCGCCGACACCGGATTGGAGGCGGCACGACCCGGCGGCATCACCCTGGCCATCAACGTGCGCGGCGCGGCGGAGGTCGCCTCGACCCTGGCCGAGGCCGTGGCCGCCGGGGGCACCCTGCTGAAGGCGGCGGAAGAGAAGCCCTGGGGCGGAGTCGTCGGCTATTTCGCCGACCCCGACGGCCATCCCTGGGAAATCACCTGGCTGGACGCCTTTCCGCTGGAGGCCGACGGCGGCCTGATCCTGCCCGCCTGAGCCTCGTCCCGAGGGATCCGCGGATGGATCGGACCGCGGCGCCGGGACGATCTGCGAACCAGTCGCATTGAAAATTATCATGGCCGCCGGGCGACCAGGGGGGCAGGCTGTCGTCATCGTCGCCAGCCTGCTAAGAGGGGTCCCCCATGCGCATCGCCGTGTCCTGCCAGAACGGACGCTCCATCAATGCCCATCCCGGCAAGACCCGCCGCTTCCTGGTCTTCGAGGCCGGGGACGGACGGACTCCGGCCATCGTCGACCGCATCGAACTGACCCGCGACCAGACGCTGCACGAGATGAAGGGGGCGACCGAGCATCCCCTCTTCACCGTCGACGCGGTGATTTCCGGCAGCGCCGGGGAAGGCTTCACGCGCCGCCTGGGCAACCGCGGCATCCGCGTGGCGACGACCAGCGAGACCGATCCCGAGCAGGCCGTCCGCATGCTTCTGGATGGCACCCTGCCGCCCGCCGCCCCGCACGACCACTGACCTAGGGAGCCGTCCATGCTCCGCCTGTCCTTGGCCGCCGCCACCTGCCTGACGCTGCTGGGCGCCCCGGCCCACGCGGCGGACCTGACCGTCACCCTGACCGGCGTCTCCGCCGACCCCGGAACCCTGTACGTGGATCTGTGGGACAGCGCCGACACCTTCCGGGACGAGGCCGCCGCGACGGCCCGCCGGACGGCGCCCGCGGCGCCC
This sequence comes from uncultured Rhodobacterales bacterium, assembly GCA_964521375.1. Classification (GTDB taxonomy): domain Bacteria; phylum Pseudomonadota; class Alphaproteobacteria; order Rhodospirillales; family Rhodospirillaceae; genus CAZFRK01. Next base: position 171 of record CAZFRK010000341.1, on the reverse strand, counting down.
GGCGTGGTGGCGGTGAGCTTTTCCGACCTGACGCCCGGCACCTATGCCGTGATGGCTTATCACGACGCCGACGGCGACGGGGAGATGGACCGCTTCCTGGGCATGATCCCCACCGAAGGCTACGGCTTGTCCAACGACCCCGAGGTCAGCGGACCCCCCGCCTTCGACGAC
>CAZFRK010000340.1:0-3344 GCA_964521375.1 uncultured Rhodobacterales bacterium | reverse complement strand
GAGGACGGACCCCTCCGGCGCCAGGACGGCGACCGCTCCGGCGGCGACGGCCTGGGGCACGAAGTCGCGACCGTCGGCCTTGGCGCCGGGCAGGGCGGCGAACAGCATGCCGGGGCCGACCGCGCGGCTGTCGGCGGTCAGGCCCAGGATGGGCTGGTCGGAGGCGCCGCGGACGGTCATGCCGTCGGCCAGGAGGTCACCGAGACGCATGGGCATCCCCCGGCAGGGCGGCCAGGATGGCGGCGGATTGCGTGGTGACGCGGCCCTTAGCCGACAAGACCGGAACGAAGGCCGCCTCGGCCTCGGGGCGCGGGAAGACGCCCAGCAGCGGCGCCACGGCGCGGATGACGCGGCCGGTGGTCGGCGCCGCGTTCCACCCGGCGGTGGCGAAGCCGTAGGTCTCCTTCAGCGGCTGCGGCTCGTCCAGGACGGTGACCACCACGTAGCGGGGGTCGTCCATGGGGAAGGCGGCGGTGAAGGTGGTGCGCAGGCGGTTCTGGTCGTATCCCCCGGTGGTGGCGACCTTTTCCGCCGACCCCGTCTTGCCGCCGACGATATAGCCCGGAACATTGGCCTTGCCCGCCGTGCCCTCGGTGACCACCAGGCGCATCAGCTTGCGCATCAGCAGGCTGGTGTCTTCCTTGATGACGCGGGTGCCGTCGCGCGGCGCCGTGTCGCCCTGGGCCAGCAGGGTGGCCGGGCGCATGACGCCGCCGTTGACCACGGCGGCGACGGCGGCGGCCAGATTGGTCGGCGTGACGGCGATGCCGTGACCGTAGGAGATGGTCATGGTGTTGATCTCGCGCCACTGCGCGGGATAGAGCGGCGCGCCGCGTTCGGGCAGTTCCACCGTCGGCGCGGCGAGCAGGCCCAGGCTGTCCAGGAAGGCGCGCTGGCGGTCCCCGCCGACGGCCATGGCCATGCGGGCCGAACCGATGTTGGACGAGTGGATGAGGATCTCCGGAACGTTCATCCAATGGTCTTCGCGGTGCGCGTCGCTGATGGTGAAGCGGGCGACGCGCAGGGGCCTAGTCGTGTCGTAGGTGTCGTTCAGGCGGACGATGCCGGAGTCCAGGGCGAGCGCCGTGTTGAACAGCTTGAAGGTGGAACCCATTTCGTAGACGCCCAGCGTCGCCCGGTTGAACTGGGCGTCCTTGTCGGCGTCGCCGAAGTGCTCCGGCTCGTAGTCGGGCAGGGACACCATGGACAGGACTTCGCCATTCTTGGCGTCCAGGACCACGCCAACGCCGCCCTTGGCCTTGAAATGGGCGATAGCGTCGGACAGGACGTCGCGCACGGCGGCCTGAACGCGCAGATCCAGGGACAGGCGCAGGGGCCGATTGGCGTTCTTCAGGATCTTGTCGAATTCGGCTTCCAGTCCGGCGATGCCGTTGTTGTCGGGATCGGTGGCGCCGATGACGTGGCTGACCAGCGACCCTTGCGGATAGACCCGCCGTTCGCTGTCCATGAAGTAGACGCCGGGAATGCCGCGCGCGTTCACCATGGCCTTCTGGCGCGGCGTCAGGTCGCGGTCCAGGTAGATGAAGCGACGCCCCGAGGACAGCCGCTCGACCAGCGTCTTCTTGTCCAGGTGGGGCAGGGCGGCGAGCAGTTCCTCGGCGGCGAGGTCGGGGTCCATGACCTCCACCACCCGCGCGGCGTCGGCGTAAAGGTCCACCGTCGGCAGGTTGGTGGCCAGTACGAAGCCGTTGCGGTCGACGATCTCGGCCCGTCCGGCGGCGTAGGTCTCGGCGGCGGCGTGGCGGGCCTGGGTCGGGTGGTCGGGATGCGCCTTCAGCACCATGACGTCGACCAGTCGCCCGCCGACGGCCAGGAAGGCCATGGCGAACAGACCGGCGGTGACGAGCATGCGGGTGCGGCCCGTCTCCACGGACCGGCGCACCTCGCCCTCGGGCAGCACCTCGGGGCGCACGGCGGCGCGGCGGGTCTTCGGCTTGATGTCCCGGCCGGGATAGGGGAAGGCGCCGGAGACGCGGTTCAGCGACAATCCGATCATGGCGACACCCTCGAACTGGCCAGTTCCGCGCCGGGCCGCTGGGGCATGGGCGGACGGGGCTTTCGCGACGGGACGGGCGTGTCCTGGCCGACCATGGTTTCGCCGTCGCCCGCGCCCATGTCGCGGCGCGGTGGCAGGGCGGCCAGCGAAATGATCTGGGTCGGCTCGACGGTCTTCAGGCCCAGGTGCTTCTCGGCCAGATCGCGCAGGCGGCCCGGCTCGTTGAGGTAGGCCCATTCGGCCTGGAGCACGTGGATCTGGGCGCGATCGGCGCGGATCTGGCGGTTGGCCCGCACCAGATCCTCCTCCAGGGACTGGACCTCGTACTTGACCATGAACATGGCGACACCGGCGATGATCGCCAGCAAGGCCCAGAGAAGCGTCATTCCGCGGATCATCGCAGGCCTCCCCGTCCGAAGGTCACCGGCGGCAGGGCGCCGAGCGCCGGGGCCGCCGTCCGCTCCCCGGCCCGCAGCTTGGCCGAGCGGGCGCGCGGGTTGGCCTTGCATTCGGCGGCGCCGGGCGCCACGGCCTTGCGCGTCACCAGGGTGAAGGAGGGGGCCGGACCGGCGACCTCGCCGGGCAGCAGGCGGCCCGAGGCGCCGCTCGAGGCGCGATCCTTGAGGAACGCCTTGACCTCGCGGTCCTCCAGGGAATGGAAGGTGACGACGACCAGCCGCCCGCCGGGCTTGAGCGCCGCTTCGGCGGCGACCAGACCGCGACGCAGTTCACCGATCTCGTCGTTCACGTGGATGCGCAGGGCCTGGAAGGTACGGGTCGCCGGATCGATTTGATCCTTGGGCGACTTGCGGACCACGCGGCGCACCACCTCGGCCAGGGCGTGGGTGGTGGTGAAAGGCCCCGTTTCCTGACGTTCGCGGACGATGGCGTCGGCCACTTTGCGGGCCGCGCGTTCCTCGCCGTAGTAATAGATGATGTCGGCCAGCTCTTCTTCCGAGGCGCCGTTGACCACGTCGGCGGCGCTGGGGCCGTCGGCCCCCATGCGCATGTCGAGCGGCCCGCTGCGGGCGAAGGAGAAGCCGCGCTCCGCCTGGTCGATCTGGAAGGACGACACGCCGATGTCCAGGACCACGCCGTCGACGCGGCCCAGGCCGCGGTCGGCGCAGAGGCGGTCCAGGTCGCCGAAGCGGCCCAGGACGAAGGTCAGGCGGCCGGGGAAATCGCGCGCCAGGCCGGCGGCGCGGGCCTCGGCGGCGGGGTCTCGGTCGATGCCGATCACACGCGCCTCGGGCGCCGCCTCCAGCAGGGCGCGGGCGTAGCCGCCGCCGCCGAAGGTGCCGTCCACGTAGACGCCACCGGCCCGGGG
>CAZFRK010000339.1:0-3371 GCA_964521375.1 uncultured Rhodobacterales bacterium | reverse complement strand
TGTATCGCGTCAACGCGGTGGTGGACGTCAACAACCTGATCTCCATCCGCACGGGGATACCCATCGGCGCCTATGACCTGGACAAGGTGCGGGGCGCCATCACCTTCCGCCGCGCCGGAGAGGGCGAAAGCTACGTCGGTATCGGACGCGGACCGTTGAATTTGGAAGGGCTGCCCGTTTTTTCGGACGCGGTCGGGCCTTTCGGCAGCCCGACCAGCGATTCCGAACGCACCATGATCCGCCCGGAGACGAACCGCCTGCTCATGGTGTTGATCGCCTTTCACGGGGACTTCGGCACGGCGCTGGACGACACGGCGGCGGCCCTGGCCGAGCACGCGGCGGCGCGAAACATCGAGACGACCATCCTCTAGCCGACGCGGCAGTGGATAAATGACACCGTGGAGAAGACCGAATGGCGCGCATCTTGGTTACCGGTTCGACCCAAGGCGTCGGACGAAACATGGCTGAAGCCCTGCTTCACGACGGACATGACGTCATTCTGCATGCCCGCGACGCGGCCCGAATCAAAGCCTTCGGCACCCTGGCGGCGAAAGCAGCGGTACTGACCGGCGACCTGGGCCGCCTGGCGGAGGTGCGTGCCTTGGCCGCCGACCTGAACGCCCTTGGCCCCATGGACGCCATCGTCCACAACGCGGGCGTCATCGACGATGCCCGGCGCATGACGGAGGACGGCGTTTTACACGGCGTGATGGTCAATGCCGTCGCGCCCTATGCGCTCAGCCTCCTCGCCGACCGACCGAAGCGCCTTATTTTCACGGGCAGTTCCATGCATTTCGGCCATTCCGGCGCCCTGGACGACCTGGACTGGACGCACCGCCCTTGGTCCGGCAACCGTGCCTATGGGGAAAGCAAACTGCTCGTCACGGCCCTTTGCGCGGCCCTGGCGCGGCGGATGCCGGGCGTCCTCTGTCATACGGTCGATCCGGGGTGGGTGCCGACGCGCATGGGCGGCCCGTCGGCGAGCGACCCGCTCGACCAAGCCCATGTCACGCAGTGCTGGCTGGCGACGTCCAACGCCCCGGCGGTGCGGGAGAGCGGCGCCTATTGGCACCATTTGAGGCAGCGGACACCCGATCCGCAGGTCGGCGATACGGACTTTCAAGACGCCATTCTCACCCGCTTCGCGGACCTAACCGGCATCCCGGCGCCCTGACGACGTTTACTCGGCATTTGGCGCAAGCGACCGGCGCAGCCCTGAATGTAATAAAGAGCGCGCTACGTAAAACGCAACACGCTCTTCATACAATACGAATCCCGCCTTCGCGGACACCGGGCAAGGCGTTCGGCCAGGACGTCAAACCGACCGTTCCAGCACGGCGACGAAGAAGCCGTCGGTACCGTGGCGGGCCGGGTCCAGGTGCAGGTAGGCGCCGTCCACCGGACAGTGGTCGCCGCCCACGGCCTCGGCCCAGATGGACGGCACGGGAACGACGCGGAAGGCCTCGCCCTCGGCGTCCAGGAAGCGGGCGATCTGCTGGTCGTTCTCTTCCGGCAGAAGGGAGCAGGTGGCATAGACCAGCCGCCCGCCGGGCTTCACCAGACGCGCCGCCGAGGCCAGGATGGAGGCCTGCCGCTCGGCCAGTTCGGCGACGCCCGCCTCGGTCAGGCGCCATTTGGAATCGGGATTGCGCCGCCAGGTGCCCGACCCGGTGCAGGGCGCGTCGACCAGGACGCGGTCGTAGGTGCCCTTGTGCCGCTTGACCCACTTGTCGTGTTCGGAGGTCAGGACGTGGCGGGTCACGTTGTGGACCCCGGCCCGCTTCAGCCGTTGGGCGGAGCGGTCCATGCGCCCGGCGGAAACGTCGCAGGCGGTCAGGCGGCCCTTGTTCTCCATGCGCGCGGCGAGGCCCAGGGTCTTGCCCCCGGCCCCGGCGCAGAAGTCACAGACCGCCAGCCCCGGCTTGGCGTCGGTCAGCAGGGCGACCAACTGGCTGCCTTCGTCCTGGACCTCCACCAGACCGTCGCGGAAGACCTTGGTGGCGGGCAGGTTGACGCGGCTGTCCAGGCGCAGGCCGATGGGCGACAGCAGGGTCGGCACGGCCTCCACCTCTTCCCCGGCCAGGGCGGCGACGGCCTCTTCCAGGTTGGTCTTGAGCGTATTGACCCGCAAGTCGGTCGGCGCCTCGGCGTCCAGCGACGCCAAGAGGGCATCCAGATGCTCGCCGTAGAGATGCTCCAGGCGCGGCACCACCCATTCCGGCACCTCGCCGCGCACCCAGGCGGGCATTTCCTTGGCGTTGAGGGGCCGCCCCTTGAGCGCCCGCACCATGGCCTTTTCGCGCTGGCCCAGGGGATGGGGCGCGAACTTCTCGCCGGTGAAGCGTTCCTCGATGGCGGGCAGCGACCAGCCGTCGCCCAGCGTCAGGTCGGCGATGACCTTCCAGCGCACCGGCACGCGATCCCAGTCCGGCGCGTCCTCGCCGATCTGCCCCATGGCCCAGCGCACCCACCAGGACAGACGCGCCCAGCGCCGCATGACCCGCCACATGCGGTCGGCCACCGCGCGGCGGTCCTTGGAGCCGATATAGCGGCGGGAGCGGAAGAACTCCGACGCCACGCCGTCGGCGGGCCGGGGGGAGTCCACGACCTCGCTCAGAAGGTCGATGGTGGCCTGGATACGGGCGTCGTCTCTCAAGATGGTTCCTTTCCGGCCCTCCACCCCTTGGCCTGGGTGGGGAGGGCGCGTTCGGGCGCCGGACACGCGCGGTCGGCGCGCGGGACGCACGGTCCGCCGCACGGGGCGGGCGAACGTGGAGATGCGCGGGGGGACCAGCCCCCCGCGGGAGGCGCCCCTACGACGAGACGCGGTAGTTCGGGGCTTCGCGGGTGATGGCGACGTCGTGGACGTGGCTTTCGCGGAACCCGGCGTTGGTGATGCGGCGGAACTCGCAGTTGGTCTGCATCTCGGTGATGGTGCGGTTGCCGGTGTAGCCCATGGCCGCCTTCAGGCCGCCGATCAACTGGTGGACGATCTGGCCCGCCGGACCCTTGTAGGGCACCTGACCTTCGATGCCTTCGGGCACCAGCTTCAGGTTGTCGCGCACTTCCTGCTGGAAGTAGCGGTCGGCGGAGCCGCGCGCCATGGCGCCCAGCGACCCCATGCCGCGATAGGCCTTGTAGGACCGGCCCTGGTAGAGGATCACCTCGCCCGGGCTTTCGTCGGTCCCGGCGAGCAGCGAGCCGATCATCACGCAATCGGCCCCGGCGGCGACGGCCTTCGCCAGGTCGCCGGAGAACTTGATGCCGCCGTCGGCGATCATCGGAACGCCGGACGCCTTGGTGACCGCGCGCACGTCCATGATGGCCGACAACTGCGGCACGCCGACACCGGCGACGATGCGGGTGGTGCA
>CAZFRK010000338.1:0-3379 GCA_964521375.1 uncultured Rhodobacterales bacterium | reverse complement strand
GAGATGGACCGTTTCCTGGGCATGATCCCGACCGAGGGCTACGGCTTGTCCAACGACCCCGAGGTCAGCGGACCCCCCGCCTTCGACGACAGCGCCTTCACCGTCGGTGACGGCGCGACCGCGATCTCCGTCACGGTCCGCTACTGAGTCCCCGCCTCAGACGCGATCCGGACGGATGATAGGGCGTGGTTGGCCGCCGACAGTCCGGCGGCGGCCAACCGCGCCCGCTCACCCGAGGCCTGCCAGCCGGCGGCACGAAAGGCGGCGCAGTTCCCCAACGCCGCCCGACGTCCCTCCTCCGCCGTTCCTGGCAGGCCCCGGACGGAGTCCCCCAGGGCCGCCCGCGCGGCGGCGAACAGCCCGTCGTCCAACGGCGGGGCGGCCAGGACCTCGGCGCTGGGGGCGAAGGCCGCCCGCAAGGTGAGGCAGGTCATATAGGCGGTGTCGCACTTGACCGTCAGCCGCCCGTCGGGAAACAGCATCAAGAGGGGAAAGTAGGGTGCCAGATCCGGCAGAAGGTGATTGGGATGGACCCGCGCCGACCAATAGGTCCGGGCCACCGCCGCGTAGTGCCGATAGTCGCGCAAGGCCCGGAACGCGGCGTCGGCGAAGGGCTTGATCTCCACCTTCGGCTTGGTCGGCACCACCGTGTCGTTGGCCACGTCCACGTAGAGCGTGCCGATCACCAAGGCGTTCTGGAAGTATTGCTCGCGCAGGGCGCCCCAGGCCCGGCGCACGGCGCCGCCCGCCCGTCGGAAGGCGACCAGGGCCGCCGCCCCGGCGCGCGCCTCGGTCGGCAGGGACGCCAAATCCAGGCGGTCCAGGCCGTCCAGAATCGCCTCCACCGCGCGGGTGATCTCCAGGCACAGACCCAGGGGATAGGGTTTTCCCGACCACGACCGCGTCCCGGCGAGGTCGCGGTCGACCAGCGCCCGGAAATGCCGCAGCAGCGCCTCCAGGGTGTCCAGGGCGGGGATGAGATGACGCGCCGTCAAGGCACCTTGCGCCGCCGCGTCGGCGACGCCGGGTTCATTGGGCAGCAGGGGCCGGGGCACGGCCCGCGCCATGGGACGGTCGGCGAGGAAATCGGGCACGGGCGGCGGTCCGGATAGCGGGGAACCCAGGTCTCCAGACCGCCCAGGGTACCCGTATCAGTGGTTTCCGGCCAGTTCCTCGGCCATCTGCTTGCGCATGACGAACTTTTGCACCTTGCCGGTGACGGTCATGGGGAACTCGTCGACGAAGCGGATGTAGCGCGGGATCTTGTAGTGGGCGATCTGGCCCTTGCAGAAGGCGCGGATGTCGTCCTCGGACACCTGCCCCTCCTGGCCCTCGCGCAGGCGAATCCAGGCGCACAGTTCCTCGCCGTACTTGTCGTCGGGGACGCCGATGACCTGCACGTCGTTGACCGCCGGATGGCGATAGAGGAATTCCTCCACCTCGCGCGGGTAGATGTTCTCGCCGCCACGAATGACCATGTCCTTGATGCGCCCGACGATGCGGCAATAGCCGTCCTCGTCGATGGTGGCCTGGTCGCCGGTGTGCATCCAGCCCGCCCGGTCGATGGATTCGGCGGTCTTCTCCGGATCGTTCCAATAGCCGAGCATGACCGAATAGCCGCGCGTCAGAAGCTCGCCCGGTTCACCGCGCGGGACGACGCGGCCTTCCAGGTCGACGATCTTCACTTCCAGATGCGGCTGGATGCGCCCGACCGTGGAGACGCGCAGTTCCAGCGGATCGTCGGTCGCCGACTGGAAGGAGACCGGGCTGGTCTCGGTCATGCCGTAGGCGATGGTGATCTGGTTCAGGTGCATCTTGTCGATGACCCGCGTCATCACCTCCATGGGGCAGACACTGCCCGCCATGATGCCGGTGCGCAAAGTGGACAGGTCGAAGCGGGCGAAGTCGGGATGGTCGAGCATGGCGATGAACATGGTCGGCACGCCGTAAAGGCCGGTGCACTTTTCCGTCTCCACCGCTTCCAGGCAGGCCAGAGGGTCGAAGGCGTCGCCCGGATAGATCATGGTGGCGCCGTGCGTCAGGCAGCCCAGGTTGCCCATGACCATGCCGAAGCAGTGATAGAGCGGCACCGGGATGCACAGGCGGTCGCCCTGGGTCAGCTTGATCGCCTCGCCGACGAAGAAGCCGTTGTTGAGGATGTTGTGGTGGGTCAGCGTGGCGCCCTTGGGATGTCCCGTGGTGCCGCTGGTGAACTGGATGTTGATGGGGTCGTCGAACTGCAGCTTGTCGGCCAGGGACTTCACCCGCGCCTCGGTCTTGGGCGTGCGCATCTCCGAGATTTCCCGGAAGGCGTAGAAGCCGTGCAGGTGCTCGTCCTCCAGGTGGATGACCGCCTTCAGATGCGGCAGGCGGGCCGCCGCCAGGGCGCCCGGCGCGCAATGGTCGATCTCGGGCGCCAGCTCGCGGACCATGCCGACGTAGTCCGACGACTTGAAGCGGTCGGCCAGGACCAGCGCCTTGCACTCCACCTTGTTCAGCGCGTACTCCAGCTCGGACGTGCGGTAGGCCGGGTTGATGTTGACCAGAACCAGCCCCGCCTTGGCGGTGGCGAACTGGGTCAGCGCCCATTCGGCGGTGTTCGGCGACCAGATGCCGATGCGGTCGCCCGGCTCCAGGCCCAGGGCCAGGAAGCCCGCCGCCAGATTGTCCACCGCCTCCTTCATCTGGGCGTAGGTCAGCCGTACGCCCTGATGCCGGACCACCAGCGCCTCGGTGTCCGGCCAGCGGGCGACGGCCCGGTCGAAGAACTGGCCGATGGTCTCGCCGATCAGGGGCTGGTCGGACAGACCGCAGACATAGGACTGCTGGACGGGCACGGTGGTCATGGATGTCTCCTCGCTATCTTGGGTCGGCCTTGCAGGGCTCTTCATTCCTGCCCAAGAAAAAGCTTCCCTTTACGTAAACGTCAAGTGAAAAGGCTGATATTCGCCACTTGGGATGCGCATCGGGCGATGGTCCGCTAAGCTTCCGTCCGCCCCACGGAGAGCATCATGGCAACCGACCCGACCATACCCCTCGTGACCATCGCCCCGGAGTTGCGCGCCGCCGCGCCCGACCTGCGGCTCGGCTGCCTGACGGCGACGGTCGACCCCGGCGCCGACGGCGACGCGTCCGGCGACGCGCTGGGACAGGCGTTGGAGGCGGCGGCGGAAGCGGCCATGGCGTCCTTGCCCGAGGACGGCATCGCCGCCCTGCCCGCCGTCCGCGCCACCCGCCAAGCCTACAAGGCCCTCGGCAAGGACCCGGCCCGCTACCGCGCGGCGTCGGAAGCCCTGTTGCGGCGGATCAAGCAGGGGAAGGGGCTGTATCGCGTCAACGCGGTGGTGGACGTCAACAACCTGATCTCCATCCGCACGGG
>CAZFRK010000337.1:0-3380 GCA_964521375.1 uncultured Rhodobacterales bacterium | reverse complement strand
GGGCTGATCATCCTGGCCGCCGCGCCCTGCACGGCGATGGTCTTCGTCTGGTCCAACCTGACCGACGGCGAGCCGCACTTCACCCTGTCCCAGGTGGCCCTGAACGACACCGTCATGGTCTTCGCCTTCGCGCCGATCGTGGCGCTTTTGCTGGGGCTGTCGTCGATCGTCGTGCCCTGGGAGACGCTACTGATTTCGGTCGCGCTCTTCATCGTCGTGCCGGTCGCCGTGTCCCAGGTCGTTCGCCGGATCGTCCTGGCGCATGGGGGCAAGGCGGCCCTGGCCCGCCTTCTGGAGCGCCTGGGTCCCTTTGGGCTGGCCGCGCTGCTGGCGACGCTGGTGCTTCTGTTCAGTCTCCAGGGCGGACAGATTCTCGATCAGCCGCTGGTCATCGCCCTCCTGGCCGTGCCCATCCTGATCCAGGTGTTTTTCATCTGGGCGATCAGCTATGGCGCCAACCGTCTGGTCGGCGAGGCCCATTGCGTGGCGGCGCCCTCGTCGATGATCGCCGCCTCGAACTTCTTCGAGTTGGCCGTCGCCACCGCCATCGGGCTGTTCGGCTTCGAGAGCGGCGCCGCGCTGGCCACCGTGGTCGGTGTGCTGGTCGAGGTCCCGGTCATGCTGATCCTGGTGCGCCTCACCAACGCCACTCGACACTGGTATGCCGCCGGACTGGCAAGGGAGACGTCCCGATGACCACGCGCATCGCCATCAACGGCTTCGGGCGCATGGGGCGTCTGGTAACGCGGGCGGCGTTGGACCGGCGTGATCTGGCCGACCTGTCCATCGTCGCCGTCAACGAGATCAAAGGCGGCGCGGAGACCGCGGCCCACCTGCTGGAATTCGATACGGTGCACGGTCGTTGGCCGCATGCGATCCGGGGGGCGGGCAATGTCTTGTCCGTTGATGGCACTGAAATCGCCTTCTCGGAGGCTTCGACGCCCGAAAACATCCCCTGGACCGGTGATGGCGTGGATATCGTTCTCGAATGCTCCGGTAAGTTCCGAACGGCGGACAGCCTGCGCCCCTATTTCGACAAGCGCGTCCGCAAGGTCATCGTCGCCGCCCCGGTCAAGGATGGCGGCGCGCTGAACGTGGTCATGGGGGTGAACGATCACCTCTACGACCCGGATGGACATCACCTGCTGACCGCGGCGTCCTGCACGACCAATTGCCTGGCGCCGGTGGTCAAGGTGGTGCACGAGACCTTCGGTATCGCGCGCGGGTCCATCACCACCATCCACGACGTGACCAACACGCAGGTCATCGTCGACGCGCCGCGCAAGGACCTGCGGCGGGCGCGCTCGGCGTTGAACGCCCTGGTGCCGACCACCACGGGATCGGCGACCGCCATCGCCCTGATCTATCCGGACCTGAAGGGGAAGTTGAACGGTCATGCCGTCCGTGTGCCGCTGTTGAACGCCAGCCTGACGGATTGCGTGTTCGACCTGCGGCGGGAGACCACCGTCGAGGCGGTGAACGACGCCTTTCGCGCCGCCGCCGGCGGACCCTTGAACGGCATTCTGGGGATCGAGGAGCGGCCTCTCGTGTCGACGGATTTCCTGAACGATCCGCGTTCCTCCATCATAGACGCGCCGTCCACCATGGTGGTCGATGGCCGCCATCTGAAGGTCTATGCCTGGTACGACAACGAATGGGGCTATGTGAACCGCATGGCGGAGCTGGCGGCGATGGTCGGGCGGTCTCTGTCATGACCTCTGACGTACGATCCTACGCCGGGGTGACGGCGGCCTATTGGGCCTTCACCCTGACCGACGGCGCCCTGCGCATGCTGGTGCTGCTGCATTTCCACCAGTTGGGCTTTTCGCCGGTCGATCTGGCCTTCCTGTTCCTGCTCTACGAGGTCATGGGCATCGTCACCAACCTGGGCGGTGGTTGGCTCGGCGCCCGCTTCGGTCTGCGCCTGACGCTGTTCGCCGGTCTGGCGGTCCAGATCGTCGCCCTTCTCATGCTGTCGGCGGTGGAGGCGTCCTGGACGCTTGCCCTGTCGGTCGCCTACGTCATGGCCGCCCAGGCCCTGTCCGGCGTGGCCAAGGATCTGACCAAGATGTCGTCCAAGGCGGCGGTCAAGGTCGTGGTGCGCGAGGCGGAAGAGGGGCATGGCCTGCTGTTCCGTTGGGTGGCGCTGCTGACCGGATCGAAGAACGCCTTGAAGGGGGTCGGCTTTTTCCTCGGCGGCGGCCTGCTTACCTGGGTCGGCTTCCAGGGCGCCCTATGGGGCATGGCGCTTCTGCTGGCGGTCGTTCTGGCCGTCTGTGTCTTGGGCCTGCGGGGCGACCTCGGCAAGGCGACGTCCAAGGTCCGGGGACGGGACCTGTTGTCCAAGACGGCGGACATCAATTGGCTGTCGGGGGCGCGCGTCTTTCTTTTCGCCGGGCGCGACGTCTGGTTCGTCGTCGGCGTGCCGGTGTTTCTGTCGTCGGCCATGGGGTGGGGGTTCGATACCGTCGGGGCCTTCATGGCCGTCTGGGTCATCGGCTACGGCGTGGTTCAGGCCTCCGTGCCGCGCCTTCTGCCGTCCACGCGGGACGCCACCGCCGCCGCGCGGGCGGCCAAGCTGTGGGGTGGCGGCCTGGCCCTGGGGACGGTGGGGCTGGCCCTCGGCATGACGGTCGCTCCCTCGGTGTCGCTGCTGATCGGCGGCCTGCTCGTCTTCGGCGCCGTCTTCGCCGTCAGCTCCGCCGTTCACAGTTACCTTGTCGTGGCCTACGCCGACGCCGACAAGGTCGCCCTGACCGTCGGCTTCTACTACATGGCCAACGCCGTCGGGCGCCTGTTCGGGACCCTGGCGTCCGGGGTCGTCTATCAGCTGGCGGGGCTGACGGCGACGCTGTGGGTTTCGGCGGCCCTGGTGGCCCTGGCGGCTCTGCTGAGCCTGCCGCTGAGCCGGGTCAAGGCCGCGCGCTGACGGCCATGGTTCTGTCGGACCGCTAACGGGCGGGGACCAGGGCCGATTGCGGAACGGCGTCGCTGTCCCCCGCCTGCGGCGCGGCGGCCCGCGGGGCGCCCAGGGCGTCCTTGATGGGGGGGGGCAGAACCGACCCGTGCCGCCATTCGGCGAAACGGCCCTCTATGGCCCGCGCCACCGCGTCCAGACCGTCGTCGGTCAAGCCGTCGGGCAAGGGATCGGCGCCGATCGTCGCGAAGACCCTTCCATAGGCGGCCTGCATGTCGGCATAGGCCAAATCTCGACGGAGGTCGGCCACCAGGGCGTTGACGCCCGCCCGCACGGCCTCCAGACCGCTGCCCCTGGCGGCGGCCTGCTCCGCCTCCCGCTGACCCTGGATGCGTCCTTCGATGGCCGACAGCCGCTCGGCCAGACGGAAATCGTGGACGGTGCTTTCGAAATTGGCCTTGGC
>CAZFRK010000336.1:0-3381 GCA_964521375.1 uncultured Rhodobacterales bacterium | reverse complement strand
CCGGTCCTGCGCGTCATGGGCATGAGCAAGGACGCCACCCCCATCGCCATCGTCGGCGTCCTGCTCGGCCTGTCCTACGGCGGCGGGCTGATCATCCGCGAGGCCAAGGCGGGGCACATGAACCCGCGCGACATCCTGCTGTCGGTCAGCCTGCTGGCCATTTGCCATTCGATGATCGAGGACACCCTGTTCATGATCGCGCTCGGCGGTCATTGGAGCGGCATCGTCGCCGGGCGTCTGGTGTTCTCCATCCTGGCCATGGCCCTGCTGGCGCGGATCATCCACGCCCTGCCCGACCGTCATCTGGCCAAGCTGGTGCATATGCCGGAGAAGTCCGACAGCCCCATGGCGGCGGCGGCGGAATAGACCGGTCCCAAGGGATGGGCGATCCCGCGCGGGCGGCTCAGCCGCCCCAGCGCAGGAACGTCACCTTGGCCTTGCCGTAGCGCCGTTCGTCCAGAACCTCGAAGCCATCGGGGGCTTGCAGGTCGTCGGTGAAGCGATGCTCGGCGACGCAGAGCGCGTCCGGGGCGAACCATCCCGCCTTGGCCAGCGCCGTCAGGGCGGGCAGAAGCAGATCCTTGTCGTAGGGCGGGTCCAGGAACACCAGTTCATGGCGGGCCGGAGCGGTGGCCGGACGGGTCGCGTCCCCCTTCACCACGTCCACCTCGGCCTCGACCTTCATGGCCGACAGGTTTTCGCGCAGCGCCGCCAGGGCCTGCGGGTCCTGCTCCAGGAAGGTGACGCGCCCGGACCCGCGCGACAGGGCTTCCAGGCCCATGGCGCCGGTGCCGGCGAAGACGTCCAGGGTACGGGCGTCGTAGAAGGTGAAGCCCTGCCCCTGGAAGCGATGCATCAGGATGTTGAAGACGGCTTCCCGCGTCCGGTCGGCGGTCGGGCGCACGGCGTCCCGGCCTTCGGGCGCGGCCAGCGGGCGACCGCGCAGGCGTCCCCCGATGATGCGCATCAGTCCTTCCTCTTCACACCGGGCGACTTGAGCGGACGCGGACCGGGCAGGCCGTCCTTGCGGGCGCGCTTCTTGTTGGCGCCGGGCTTGGCGGGCGGCAGGGGCGTCCCATCGGGCCGCGTCGGGCCGCGGGGCCGGTCCTCGCGCGGGGGACGATCTTCCCACTGGCGGTCCCCGCGCGGACGGTCCTCGCGCGGGCGGTCGCTCCGGGGACGGTCGTCCCGGGGACGATCATCGCGGGGACGGTCGCCACGCGGGCGGTCTTCCCACTGGCGCTCCCCACGCGGACGGTCGTCGCGCGGGCGGTCGCTCCGGGGACGGTCGTCCCGGGGACGATCATCGCGAGGACGGTCGCCACGCGGGCGGTCTTCCCACTGGCGCTCGCCACGCGGACGGTCCTCGCGCGGGCGGTCGCTCCGGGGACGGTCACCCTGAGGACGGTCGCCGCGCGGACGATCATCGCGGGGACGGTCGCTTCGGGGACCGTCCTCGCGCGGCTTGCGGAACGGTTTGTCGTCGCCGTCGCGCTTCTGGAACGGCTTGCCGCCGTCGTCCCGCTTCCGGAAGGGCTTGTCGCCCTCCTCCCGCTTGCGGAACGGCTTGTCGCCGCGGGCTTCCCACGGCTTGCCGTCGCGGGCGGCGGCGGCCACCGGGCCGTCGCGATGCTTCTTCTGGCCGGGCTTGGTGGGCTTCGGCTTGGCCTTGGCCCATTTGGCCGTCGTCTCGGGCTTGGGCTTGCGCAGTTCCTCGGGCACGGCTTCGCCGAACCCGGCCAGGGCGTCGCGCAGGACCTTGCGCGGCACTTCCTCGATCTGCCCCTTGTCCAGGCGACCGATGGAGAACGGCCCGTAGGCGACGCGGATCAGGCGATTCACCCGGTAGCCCAAGTGGTCCATGACGCGGCGGATTTCGCGGTTCTTGCCCTCGGTCAGCGAGACGGCCAACCACGCGTTGGTGGCCTGCTGGCGTTCGATCTCGATGCGCACCGGGCCGTAGTTGACGCCCTCGACCGTCACCCCGTCGGCGACGGAGGCCAGCCGGGCCGGGTCGACGACCCCGTTGACCCGCACGCGATAGCGCCGCGTCCAACCGGTCGAGGGATGCTCCAGCTTGCCCGCCAGTTCCCCGTCGTTGGTCAGCAGCAGCAAGCCTTCCGAATTGAGGTCCAGGCGGCCGACCGAGACCACGCGCGGCAGGTCGCGCGGCAGTTGGTCGAAGACCGTCGGGCGCCCCTGCGGATCCTTGTGCGTCGTCACCAGACCGTCGGGCTTGTGGAAGCGCCACAGGCGGGCCTCGTCGGGCGAGGCCAAGGGTTCGCCGTCGACGGTGACGACGTCCCCCTCCGCCACGTTGACCGCCGGGCTGTCCAGCGTCACGCCGTTGATGGCGACGCGACCGTCGGCGATCCAGCGTTCGGCGTCGCGGCGCGAACAGACGCCCGCGCGGGCCATGACCTTGGAGATGCGGTCTCCCTCGAATTCGGTGGTGTCGTCTCCGCTCATGGGCGGCAAGCCTCCAGGAAGGCGTCAAAGATGGCCCCGTCGGCGGGGCTGATATGATACTCCGGGTGCCACTGGACACCCAGGCAGAAGCGGGCGGACGGCAGTTCCACCGCCTCGATCACGCCGTCCTCGGCGACGGCGCAGACGATGGCGTCCGGCCCCACGGTCTCCGCCGCCTGATGGTGGGCGGAATTGACCGGGAAGGAGTCCTTGCCCGTCACGCGATGCAGGAGCGTGCCCGCCGTCACGGCGACCGTATGGCCCGGCTCGGTGCGCGGGTTGGGCTGTTCGTGCGGCAGGCAGTCGGGCACCGCGTCCGGGATATGCTGGATCAGGGTGCCGCCAAGCACGACGTTGAGCAACTGCTGGCCGCCGCAAATGCCCAGGATGGGGCGGTCGCGGTCCAGCATGGCGCGCGTGATGCCGAACTCAAAGGCCGTGCGCTCTTCCTTCAGGACCACGGTCTCGTGGCGGCTGGCGGCGCCGAACATGGCCGGGTCGATGTCGAAGGCGCCCCCGGCGACCAGCAGGCCGTCGATGCGGCTCACGTAGTCGTCCAGCAGCGACGGCTCGTGCGGCAGCAGAAGCGGGATGCCTCCGGCGCGGACGACCGATTCGCAATAGTTCTTGCGCAGCGCGTACCAGGGCAGCTTGGAGTAGCCGCCACCGTCCTCGCTGTCGAGGGGGATTCCGATGACTGGTTTCATGGGGGCTAGAGATAGAGGCGGACGGGGCCTTCGGCAACGAGTCTTTTCGCATGGTCCCTCACGCGCCGGGCGCGGGCCTCCGGCCCGCTGGGCTCACGGCCTGACCGGCCGACGCGCGGTCGCGCTCGCCTCGGGATACATCCCTCGGAACGCATGGTCCCTCACGCGCCGGGCGCGGGCCTCCGGCCCGCTGGGCTCACGGCCT
>CAZFRK010000335.1:0-3388 GCA_964521375.1 uncultured Rhodobacterales bacterium | reverse complement strand
CCCAGTATTCCACCACCTCCACCGACACGGCGTCGGAGGCGACGATGACGAAGACCGGCTCGTCGGGATGGGCGGTGTTGAGCACGCTGTCGGCGTCCTCGCGCTCCTGGCGGGCGGTGCGGACATGGGCCTTGCCGTGGTCCTGCTCGTGGCTGGGCAGGCGCTTTTCGATCCACAGGTCGGCGGCGCGGCGCTGCCGCTCGGCGCTTTCCAGCTTGTCCGCCGGAACGCCACGATTGCGGGCGCACCACATCCACCATTCGATGGTCGCCGTGGCCACCATGTCGCGCGCCCGCAGAACGAAGACCGGCTCGTCCGGATCGGCCTTGTTGACGACCGACGTCGGCGCCAACCGCTCATCGGCGGCGGAGACATAGGACAGGACGGCGCGCAGGGACGAGGCGGTATCGGACAGGGGATCGCGGGCGCTCACCGGGGCCTCCTAGGGGATCGGGCGAAAACGGGGGGAGGCATCATATAAGGTGCGCCGTCGCCGACGGTAGGGATTTCGGCGCCTCGCTCCCCTCGGGTCCGAGCAGGCCCACCTCACACACCGCCCCCGCGCACCGCCCCAAACCGTCACGTCAAGACAATCCGAAGCACGCCGTTCCGCCACCCACTGAAAAAACAGAAGGAGGGAGCCGGCGCGCCTCGGTTCATCCGGCGGAGAACAGGCGAGCCTCTGGCAGCGCCTTCCGCCTTAGACCTGGGGACGCGCCATATCGACCAAGGCGCCGAGCGAAACAGAGCCGTCGGCGAAGACCAAACGACTGTCCGCGGGCATGCCTCCTCCGCCACCGCCGATCGTGATGCTGTCCCCGGTCTCGGTCAGGCTGACCCGGAAGGCCCCATCCTCCGTTTGGGCGACCGTGACGTCGGCTTGGGAGATGCCCTCGAAGACGACGCTCACGCCGTCGCCCGTTTCCAGAACGTCATGCCCGTCGCCGCGTCCGAAATGGACTTCACTGCCCTCTCCAGCCCGGAGATGATCGTCGCCAGTGCCGCCGGAAAGAACGGAGTTGGTCCCCGCCGTCAATAGATCGTCACCGGCGCCACCATCCAAGGTACTGTCGCGACCGGCCCACAGGACATCATACCCTTCCCCGCCAGACAGGCTGACGTCCTGGGAACCGCGCAACAAATCGTCGCCGCTCCCGCCGTCGACGACCGATCCCCGGCCCGCGCGAACCAAATCGTTTCCGGCGCCACCGAACAAGGTCGAGTCGGCTCCCGCGGAGAGGTGGTCGTCCCCTTCGCCGCCATCCAGCCACGAATCGCCATAGGCGGACAGACGGTCGTCACCGGCTCCTCCAGACAGACGAGCTTCACCGTAACCTTCAAGGACGTCGTCGCCTTCGCCACCGAAGGCCTTCAAGCGCCGATAGCCCGAAACGTGATCGTTCCCGCCCCCGGCGAAGACGGTGCCGTCATCGTAAACCTGCACGGTATCGTCTCCGCTCCCCGAACTGATCCGTGCGTCGTGCCCACCGCGATGGGTGGGGGACTCACGGACAGCCTCCATGAGCGCACGAATTTCCTCGTCCAGAGGTTCGCCGCTGGCCTGCCTGTTCAGCAGTTTGCTCAGTTCCTGAATGCGCTCCGCTCGGCTCATGACACCGGCCTCGGACGCCTCATCACCCGTCAGAGTCACGTTGGACGCCCGGTTCCAACCATAAAGTCGGCCCTGAATGTCTTCGGTCTGACTGACGTCATGACGGGTCAAGGTGGCATCCCATCGCTGCCGCGCCTCTTTGGACGCTGTTTCGGGAACACCGCCGATCTGCCGCGCCGTGTAGTGCTGCGCGACCAGTTCCTTCATATTGATCGGTTCAGGCGCCTGAAGAGGCGTCATTTTAGTGACATCGAATCCCATAACACTCCCCCATGGTTAGGCCCACACGGTAGGGCGGATACTCCAGGATTGGGAATCAAACACTACTTTGTCGAAGAATAGAATCGTAATTTCATAGATGTCAACCTGTCGAACACTAGGAAAAAATTGCCTACCGTAGCCCAATATTTAGTCACGGTCGTTCGCGCCGACACCTTCAATACAAGCTTATTAATCCAAAGGAAAACATGCGATCTCGCCGCCACTCGATAGCCGACGTCGGCGCAACGGGCTCATCGGCGACGGAGACGTAGGACAGGAGGGCGTCAAGGGAGGACGCGATACCGAAAAAGGTATCGCGGACGCTGACCGGGGTGTCCTGCTCGATCAGAGGGAAACAGGCTGAGGCATCATATCGAGCGCCCGGAAGGCGGAGCTTAGAGAAAAGGCGGCGCATTGAACCGCGCCGCCTTTTCAAACCACCGAATGCGAATCCCGTCAAACGTCCAGGTTCACCACCTTCAGCGCGTTGTCCTGGATGAATTCGCGCCTTGGTTCGACGACGTCGCCCATGAGGGTGGAGAAGATCTCCTGGGCTTCGTCGGCGTGGGCGACCTTGACCTGCAACAGGCGGCGGACGTTGGGGTCCAGGGTGGTTTCCCAGAGCTGGTCCGGGTTCATCTCGCCCAGGCCCTTGTAGCGGTTGATGGCGATGCCCTTGCGCCCGGCCGCCCAGAAGGCGTTGACCAGCCCCACCGGCCCGCGGATCACGCTGTCGGTGTCCTTGATCGTCAGCTTTCCGGCCTTCAGGTAGAGGCCCTGGAGGTCCTCGGCCATCTGGTCCAGGCGGCGGGCTTCCGCCGAATGGACGACCTGGGCGTCGATGACGTGGGTTTCCGTCACGCCGCGCAGGGTGCGCGTGAAGATCAGCGAGCCGTCGGCGCCCAGCGACCCGGCCCAGCCGCGATCGAATTCGCCTTCGATGCGGTCCAGGCGTTGCGCCACGTAATCGACCGCGCCCTGGGCCTTTTCCGGGTCGGCCAGGACCTCGGCGTTCAGCGCCCCGGCGACGGCGACCTGCTCCATCAGGCGTTGCGGCACGCGCGAGGTCATGCGGGTCAGCAGGGTGCGCACGGTGCGCCCGGTCTCGATCACCTCGCGCAGGTGTTCCCCGGCGATCTGGGTGCCATCGTGGGTGGTCAGGACGGCGTCGTTGATGGAAACGTCGACCAGATAGTCCTCCAACTCGCGGTCGTCCTTGAGGTACCGCTCGGAGTTGCCGCGCTTGGCGCGGTAGAGCGGCGGCTGGGCGATGTAGAGGTGGCCGCGCTCGATGATCTCGGGCATCTGGCGGAAGTAGAACGTCAACAGCAGGGTGCGGATGTGCGACCCGTCGACGTCGGCGTCCGTCATGATGATGATCTTGTGGTAGCGCAGCTTGTCGATATTGAAGTCTTCGTGCCCGATGCCGGTGCCCATGGCGGTGATGAGCGTGCCGATTTCCTGGCTGGAGAGCATCTTGTCGAAGCGGGCGCGCTCGACGTTCAGGATCTTGCC
>CAZFRK010000334.1:0-3402 GCA_964521375.1 uncultured Rhodobacterales bacterium | reverse complement strand
GTGATGCCCTATCGCTACTACTACGACACCGACGGCGACGCGCCGATTCTCGCCAAGATCCGCGAGATGCGGCCCGAGTATCAGTCCACCGCCTATATGCAGGGCATGCTGACGGCCATGCTGATGACCGAGGCGGCCGATCGCGCCCTGGCGGCGGGCAAGGAGCTGAACGGCCCGAACCTGAAGGCGGCGCTCAACAGCCTGAAGGACTTCGACACCGGCGGCATCATGGGCGTGCCCATCAGCCTGCCCGGCAACTCCATCCCGGTCGGTCGCATCTACAAGATGGACTTCGCTCAGAAGAAGATGGTTCCGGCGTCGGACTGGATCCGTCTCGACCAGAACGGAGGCTGACATGACGGCGGCGGCGGCCCCCCTCGTTGAGACCAAGACCGTCCTGGATGTCACCAACATCGAGGTCGTCTACAACCACACCGTCCAGGTCCTGCGCGGCCTGTCCCTGAGCGTTCCGGAAGGGTCCGTGGTGGCGCTTCTCGGCTCCAACGGGGCGGGCAAGACCACCACCCTGAAGGCCGTCTCCGGCCTTCTGGACCTGGAAAACGGGGACATGACGGCGGGCACCGTGACGTTCGCCGGAACCTCCATCCGGGGGCGCAAGCCCCATGAGCTGGTCCACGACGGCCTGTTCCATGTCATGGAAGGGCGCCACGTTTTCGAGGACCTGACGGTGGAGGAAAACCTGGTCGCCGCCACCTATTCCCGCGACGGCGCCTCGGCGCGGGACTTCGATCTGGTCTACGAATACTTCCCCCGCCTCTACGAGCGGCGGAAGGGCCTGGCCGGGTACCTGTCCGGGGGCGAGCAGCAGATGCTCGCCATCGGTCGGGGCCTGGTCGCCCAGCCCCGGCTCATCCTGTTGGACGAGCCGTCGCTGGGCCTGTCGCCCCTGCTGACCGAAGAGATCTTCACCATCATCGCCCGCATCAACGCCGAACAGGGCACCTCCATGCTGGTGGTCGAACAGAACGCCGCCATGGCCTTCGCCGTCGCGTCCTACGCCTACATCATGGAGACGGGGCGCATCGTCATCGACGGCCCGGTCGAGACCCTGATGCGCGACCAGGACGTGCGCGAATTCTACCTCGGCATGGGCGAGGAAGGGGCGGCGCGGAACTACCGCGACGTCAAGCACTACAAGCGCCGCAAGCGCTGGCTCTCGTAAGATGGAAGGCTGTCATCCATGACCACGCTTCCCGAGCTGACCATGGTCCAGATGCTGCGCGACCACGCGCTGCGGACGCCGAACGCCACCGCCCTGCGGCAAAAGGACTTCGGCATTTGGAACCCCAATTCCTGGGCCGACTACTATGGCCGCGCCCGGGCCTTCGCGCTGGGCCTCCGGGAGATGGGACTGACCGACGGCGGACACCTGGGCATCCTGTCGGAAAACCGCACGGAGTGGGTTCTGGCCCAGTTCGCCGCCGGGATCGCGGGCGCCGTCGCCGTCGGCGTCTATCCCACCAGCCCGGCGCCCGAGGTGTCCTACGTCCTGGGCCACGCCGACGTCGAAGTCGTCGTCTGCGAGGATCAGGAGCAGACCGACAAGGTGCTGGAGGCGTTGGATAGCCTGCCACGCCTGAAGCACATCGTCGTCATCGACATGAAGGGCCTGCGCAACTACCGCCGCGACATCATCGTCTCCTTCGCCGAGGTGGAGGCCCTGGGTCGCGACCGCGACCCCGCCGCCCTGGAACGGCGCGTCGACGCCCAGACCCTCGATGAGGTGGCGCTGATGATCTATACGTCCGGCTCCACCGGCAAGCCGAAGGGGGCCATGATCTCCTGGCGCAACATGCGCGCCGAGGCCGCCGCCATGATCGAGCGGTTCGGTGTCGGGCCGCATACGACGCATCTGTCCTATCTGCCGCTCTGCCATGTCGCCGAACAGATGCTGACCACCATGGGGCCGATCTATACCGGCGGCGTCGTCAACTTCGGCGAAAGCATCCGCACGGTGCAGGAAGACCTGCGCGAACTGGCGCCGACCAGCTTCCTGGGCGTGCCGCGCATCTGGGAAAAGCTGCACAGCTCCATCCACATCAAGATGATGGAAGCGGGCGGCCTGCGCCGTCGTCTGTTCGAAGCGGGCCTGAAGGCCTGCGAACCCTTCGCCGAGATCCCGCCCGAAAAGCGCACCCTCGGCCAGCGGCTGACCTTCGGCGTCTATTACTGGCTGATCTTCCGGGCGCTTCAGAATTACATCGGCCTGCGCAAGGCGCGCGTGGCGCTGACCGGCGCGGCGCCCATCTCGCGGCGCATCGTTCTCTTCTTCCGTACCCTGGGCGTGCCGCTGTTGGAGGTCTACGGCCAGACCGAAAGCACCGGCATGGTGACCGGGCAATATCCGGGGCAGGTGGCCGGGGGCTGCGTCGGGCCGGGCATCGCCACCGCCGAATGCAAGATCGGCGACATGGGCGAACTGCTTATCCGGGGCGACGTGGTCTTCCCCGGCTATTACAAGAACGAGGAAGCCACCAAGGCCACCATCCGCGACGGCTGGCTGCATACGGGCGACGTGGTGGAGATGGTCGACGGCCAGTTCCGCATCGTCGACCGCCTGAAGGACATCATGATCACGGCGGGCGGCAAGAACCTTAGCCCGTCGGAGATCGAGAACACCGTCAAGGGCAGCCCCTACATCAAGGAATGCATCGTCATCGGCGAGGCCCGCAAGTACGTCTCGGCGCTCATCCAGATCGACCTGGAAACGGTCGGCAAGTGGGCCGAGGAACAAGGCATCGCCTACACCCACTTCCGCAGCCTGACCGAAAACCCGCGTGTCCGGGAGCTGGTCCAGGACGAAATCAACAAGGCCAACGGGCACCTCGCCCAGGTCGCCCACGTCCGCAAGTTCCACCTCTTGACCAAGGAACTGGACCACGACGACGACGAGGTCACGGCGACCATGAAGGTCCGCCGCTCCAACATCGCCACCAAATACGCGACCGAGATCGCCGGGCTGTACGCCTGACAAACACTTCAGGGAGGGTCTTTGAATGACCAAGAAAGCCGTCATCGCCGGCTATTGCAGAACGCCGTTCACTTTTGCCCATAAGGGCGGCCTGATGGATGTGCGGCCCGACGACCTGGGGGCCCTCGCCATTCGCGGCCTGATGGAGCGCGTCGGCATTCCCGGCGAAGAGGTCGAGGACGTGGTCTGGGGGTGCGCCTTTCCGGAAGGGGAGCAGGGGCTGAACATCGGGCGGGTCGTCGGCATGCTGGCCGGACTGCCGGAAACGGTGGCCGGGGCGACGGTCAATCGCTGGTGCGGATCGTCCATCCAGGCCGTCCAGATGGCCGCCGGGATGATCGCCACCAACAGCGGCGACGCCTTCATCTGCGGCGGCACCGAATGCATGACCCGCGTCCCCATGATGGGCT
>CAZFRK010000333.1:0-3451 GCA_964521375.1 uncultured Rhodobacterales bacterium | reverse complement strand
GTCCCGCCGCGGCCCGTCTGGCGACCCTGGGCGCAGGCGGCGACCGCCCCGCCCTGGAGGCCCTGGCCGCCGAGCTGGGCATCGCCGACCGCGTCCTGCTGCCCGGCTTCGTCGATCCGGCGCCGTGGCTGGCGCACGCCGACCTTTTCGTGCTGTCGTCGCGCTGGGAGGGCTTCGGCCATGTCATCGTCGAGGCCCTGGCCGCCGGTCTGCCGGTGATCTCGACGGCCTGCCCGCACGGCCCCGCCGATATCCTCACCGACGGGGTGGACGGACGCCTCGTCCCGGTGGAGGATGCATCGGCCCTGGCGGCGGCGATGACCGACCTGCTGGCCGACGAACCCCAGAGAGCCGCCCTGGCCAAGGCCGGGCGAACCAACGCGCGGCGCTTCGCCGTGAACACCATCGTCGAGGACTACGCCGCCCTTCTGGACGGCCTGACAAACGCGGGATCCTGATCCATGTGTGGCTTCGCCGCCCTGTTCCAGCCCGGTCGCCGGTTCGCCCCGGAACTTCTCGCCGGAATCGACCGCGACCTGTTCCATCGTGGCCCCGACTCAGGGGGGCAAGCCGCCGAAGACGGGTGGGCGCTGGTGTTCCGCCGCCTGTCCATCCTCGACCCGACGCCGGGCAGCGACCAGCCGATGACCGATCCCTCGGGCCGCTGCACCATGGTCTTCAACGGCGAGATCTACAACTACCGCGCCCTGCGCGCCGAACTGCGGGACGCCGGTGTCGCCTTGCGCGCCGACGGCGACACGGAAGCCGTCCTGCACGGCTATCTGCTGTGGGGCGAGGCGGTGCTCGACCGCCTGGAGGGCATGTTCGCCCTGACCATCGTCGACCGGGCGCGGAATCTGGCCCTGGCCGCCCGCGATCCGCTGGGCATCAAGCCGCTCTACATGCTGCGCAAGGACGGCGTCACCGCCTTCGCCAGCGAAATGCGGCCCTTCCGCCGCCTGACCCGCCCGGAGGTGGACGAGACCGCCCTGGCCGACCTCGTCACCTTCGGCTGGGCCGCCGGGCGGCTGTCCAACCTGCGTCATATCGACCGCCTGCCGGGCGGTACCCTGGTCACCCTCGACCTGGGCGACGGAAGCCTGACGGAACGCCGCTACAGCGATCCCCTGGACACGCTCAACCCGGACCCCGGCCTGGACACCGCCGCCGCCGACGCCCTGGTCGCCGAGTCCGTCGAAGACACCCTGAAGGCGCATCTGGTCAGCGACGTCGGCTTTTCGCTTCAGCTCTCGGGAGGCGTCGATTCCAGCCTTCTGTCGGCCCTGGCGGCCCGCCAGGGGGCGGTGGGGCTGACCTCCTATTCGGTGTCCCTGGGCGGCCACGCCTTCGACGAATCGCCCTTCCAGCGCATGGTGGCGGACCGCTACGGCCTGAACCACCACGAGGTGCCGATCACCGCCGAGGCCTACGCCGACGCCCTGCCGCGCGCCGTCCGCCACATGGAGGGGCCGACCCCGCACGGCGGCTGCACCACCCTGATGCTGCTGTGCGACCGCATCGCACACACCCACAAGGTCGTCCTGACCGGCGAGGGCGCCGACGAGATGTTCGGCGGCTATATGCGCTACAAGGTGTGGCGCAAGACGGCCATGCAGGAGCGTCTGGCGCGGCTCATCCCCTTTTCCGCCCACTTGCCCAACCGCCCGCCCTTCGCCGGGATCCGGCGTCTGTCGGGGCTGGACGCGGCGGCCTATTCGACGGTCTACCATGACTTCCGGGCGGTTCAGGAGATCTTCCCGGCCCTGGTGCCCAAGCCCGGCGCCCGCGAGGCGGCCAGCGCCCGGTTCCGCGACTTCCGCGACCGCCTGTTCGCCGTCGACCAGAGCGCCTATCTGGAAAGCCTGCTGGTGCGCCAGGACAAGATGAGCATGGCGGCCTCGGTGGAGGCGCGGGTGCCCTTCGTCCACATGCCCTTCCTGCGCCGCGTCAACAGCCTGCCGCGCGACCTGCGGGCGCCGGGCGGCGAGACCAAGCCCCTGCTCAAGCGCATGGCCGACCGCTACCTGCCCGGGGAGCTGGTGCACCGCCGCAAGATCGGCCTGTGGCTACCCTACCACGAATGGTTCCAAGACCCCGAGGGGGCGGGACGCCACCTCGCCAAGCTGACCGCCGCCGACAGTCGCCTGGCCGCCTACGCCGACCGCGCCAAGCTCGCGGCCCTGGTCGGACGCTTCACCGGCGGCGACCGGTCCTCGGGGCTGGTCCTTCAGCGCCTCGTCGAGGTGGAACTGTGGCTGCGCGACCTGGAGGAGGCGCCCCCGTGAGCGGCCTCACCGCCGAGCCGACGGCGCCGACCGTGCCCGCGACGCGCCCGCGGACCGTGGTGCACGTCATCACCGGCCTGGGCACCGGCGGCGCCGAGACCATGCTCGCCCGGCTGGCCCGGCGGCGCGGACTGGCCGAGCGTCAGGTGGTTGTCTCGTTGCTGCCCGGCGGCCCCTTGCGCCCCACCCTGGAGGCCGACGGCGTGCCGGTCCTGGACCTCGGCATGGGCCGTCTGCCCGACCCCCGCGCCCTGTGGCGCCTGCGCCGCGTCCTGAAGGCCGAGCGACCCGACGTGGTCCAGGGCTGGATGTATCACGGCGACCTGCTCGCGACCCTGGCCGTCGGCCTGCTGCGGCGCGCCGATCGCCCCATTCTCTGCTGGGGCATCCGCTGTTCGGACATGGACCTGAGCCGTTACGGGCGGGTCCTGCGGACGGTGGTGCGAACCTGCGCCCGCCTGTCGCGCCGCCCCGACGCGGTGATCGCCAATTCGCGCGCCGGACGCGCCGCCCACGAAGCCATCGGCTACCGCCCGCGCCGCTTCGAGGTGATCTGGAACGGCGTCGAGGAGAGCCGCTACGCGCCCGACCCCACCCTGGGCGCCGCCGTGCGCGCCGAGGTGGGCCTGCCGCCGGAGGCCCGTGTCTTCGCCCATGTCGCCCGCGTCGATCCGATGAAGGATCACGCCACCTTCCTGGCCGCCCTGGACGCCGTTCCCGACGCCCACGCCCTGCTGATCGGACTGGGCACCGAGGCCCTGCCGCCCCATCCCCGCGCCGTCGCCCTGGGCCGCCGCGACGACGTGCCGCGCCTGCTGACCGCCGCCGACGCGGTGGTCTCCAGTTCGGCCTTCGGCGAGGGCTTCCCCAACGTCCTGGCAGAGGGCATGCTGAGCGGCTGCCTGCCCATCGCCACCGACGTCGGCGACGCCGCCGCCATGATCGGCGACGCCGGAACGGTGGTGCCCCGGCGCGACGCCCAGGCCCTGGCCGCCGCCATGGCCGCCGTCTCGGCCATGGACGCCGCGACCTTGGCCGCCGCGCGACGGGCGGCGCGGACGCGCGGCCTCGAAACCTTTGGCCTGGAAGCCTGCGAAACCGCCTTCGCGACGCTCTACCAGGACCTTTTGACTCAACGGACCTCAGCCGGGAACGCCCCATGAGCC
>CAZFRK010000332.1:0-3469 GCA_964521375.1 uncultured Rhodobacterales bacterium | reverse complement strand
TCTCGAGGTTTTCGCGCACCGTCAGGCGGGGAAAGATCTCGCGCCCCTGCGGCACATAGGCGATCCCCCGCCGCGCCCGGCCATGGGTGGGCAGGCGCGTGATGTCGTCGTCTTCCCAGAGGATCTTCCCCGACGTCAGCGGATGCGCCCCCATGATGGCGCCGAGGGTGGAGGTCTTACCCACGCCATTGCGTCCCAGAAGGCAGGTCACGCGCCCCTTGGTCGAGGACAGGTTGACCCCGCGCAGGGTGTGCGAGGCGCCGTAATGCAGATGGATGTCGTTGACCGTCAGCATGTCCCGCTTCCCCTATCGCCCCAGATAGACTTCGATGACCCGCTGGTCGGCCTGCACCGTTTCCAGCGGCCCTTCGGCCAGGACGGACCCTTCGTGCAGGACCGTGACCTTCGACGCCAGGGCGCGCACGAACTCCATGTCGTGTTCGACCACGATGACCGACCGTTCCTTGACGATCTCGCGCAACAACTCCGCCGTCTGTTCGGTTTCGGCGTCGGTCATGCCCGCCACCGGCTCGTCGAGCATCATCAGGCGCGGATCCTGGGCCAGCAGCATGCCGATTTCCAGCCACTGCTTTTGCCCATGGCTCAAGGCCCCGGCCGGAAGGTGCGCCCGGTCCTGAAGGCGGATGATCCGCAGAACGCCGTCGATGCGGTCCCTTTGCTCGCCGGTCAGGGTCGCCAGCAGAACCCGAAAGGTGTCGCGCACGCCCGACAGGGCCAGTTCCAGGTTTTCGAACACCGTCAGGGTTTCGAACACGGTCGGCTTCTGGAACTTGCGCCCGATGCCCAGGGTCGCGATAGCGGCCTCGTCCAGCTTGGTCAGGTCATGATTGCCGTCGAACAGGACTTCCCCGGTATCGGGGCGGGTCTTGCCGGTGATGATGTCCATCATGGTCGTCTTGCCCGCGCCATTGGGACCGATGATGGTCCGCAGCTCGCCCGGCGCGATGACCAGCGACAGGGTGTTGATGGCCTTGAAGCCGTCGAAACTGACCGACACGCCGTCAAGGTAAAGGATGGAGCCCATGGCCAAGCGGTCCGCCTGGCTGGTCTGTTTCAGAGCGGCCTCAGGCATGGCTCTTCTCCTCGTCATCGGCGGCGGGGTCGACGGGCGTGCGGCGGGCCTTGCGCGCCACCCCCCACAGGCCGACCAGCCCCTTGGGCAGGAACAGTGTGACGACCACGAAGACGGCGCCCAGGAAGAACAGCCACACCTCCGGCGCCACGCCGGTGAAGAAGGACTTGGCGCCGTTGACCGCCAGCGCCCCCAGGATGGGGCCGAACAGGGTTCCGCGTCCGCCGACGGCGGTCCAGATGGCGACCTCGATGGAGTTGGCGGGGCTGAACTCGGACGGATTGATGATGCCCACCTGCGGCACGTAAAGTGCCCCGGCGATACCGGCGATCATGGCCGACACCGTGAAGGCGAAGAGCTTGGCCCCCGTCACGTCGTGGCCCAGGAAGCGCACCCGGCTTTCGGCGTCGCGGACGGCCAGCATGACCCGGCCCAACCGCGACGACACGATGAACCGACCGACCAGATAGGCCAGCGCCAGGAACACGACGGTGGCGACGTAAAGCCCCACCTTGGTCCCGTCCGCCGCCAGATCGAAGCCCAGGATGTCCTTGAAGTCGGTCAGGCCGTTGTTGCCGCCGAAGCCCATCTCGTTGCGGAAGAAGGCCAACATCAGGGCATAGGTCATGGCCTGGGTGATGATGGAGAGATAGACGCCGGTGATGCGCGAGCGAAAGGCCAACCAGCCGAAGACGAAAGCCAGGGCGCCGGGGGCCATCAGCACCATCAGGGCGGCGAACCAGAACTGATCGAAGCCCCACCAGTACCAGGGCAGCGTATCCCAGTTCAGGAACACCATGAAGTCCGGCAGGTCGGCGTTGCCGTAGACGCCGCGGTCGCCGATCCGGCGCATCATGTACATGCCCATGGCGTAACCGCCGAGGGCGAAGAACGCCCCATGGCCCAGGCTGAGCACTCCGGCGAACCCCCAGACCAAATCCAGGGCCAAGGCCAGCATGGCGTAGCAAAGGTATTTGCCGAGCAAGGCGACCAGCCAGGTCGGCACATGCAGCGGGTTGTCCGGCGGCAGCGCCAGGTTGAGCACCGGAACGGCGATCACGCCGATAACCAGGGCGGCCAGGAATACGCTCCATCCCTTGGACCCTTCCAGGGCGATGAGGCGTCGGGTCAGCGGTCCCATACCGATATCCTCCTTCCGCGCGATCAGTTGTCGAAGGCCCGGCCACGCAAGGCGAACAGGCCGCGCGGACGCTTCTGGATGAAGAGGATGATGAAGACGAGCACCAGGATCTTGGCCAGCACGGCGCCCGACACCGGCTCCAGGAACTTATTGACGATCCCCAGCGAGAAGGCGCCCAAGAGCGTGCCCCACAAGCTGCCGACACCGCCGAAGACGACCACCATGAAGCTGTCGACGATATAGGCCTGCCCCAGGTTGGGACTGACATTGGACACCTGCGACAGCGCAACGCCCGCGATCCCGGCGATGCCGGACCCGAGACCAAAGGTCAGGGCATCGACGCGGCCCGTCGGGATGCCCATGGCGGCGGCCATGGAGCGGTTCTGCGTCACCGCGCGCATGTTCAGTCCCATGGAGGAATAGCGCAGGAAGGCGGCCAGACCGGCCAGCACCGCGAAGCCGAACAGGATGATGACGATACGGTTGGTGGTCAGGGTTAGACCGGCGAAGTCCATGGCGCCCGACATCCAGGCCGGATTGGCGACTTCCCGGTTGGTCGCCCCGAACAGGGACCGCACCAACTGTTGCAGGGCCAGACTGATGCCCCAGGTCGCCAAGAGCGTCTCCAGTGGGCGCCCATAGAGGAAGCGGATCACCGTCCGCTCCATCACCACGCCCATGGCCCCGGAGACCAGGAAGGCGGCGGGCACGGCGACGACGAGGTAAAGGCCGAAAATGTCGGCGGGCAGGAAGCCGCGGAACAGCTCTTGAACCACGAAGGTCGTATAGGCCCCAAGCATGATCATTTCGCCGTGGGCCATGTTGATGACGCCCATCACGCCGAAGGTGATGGCAAGGCCAATGGCGGCCAGCAGCAGGACGGAGCCGAGCGATAGACCGAAAATTAGGTTCTGCCCCTGCTCCAGCATGGCAAGACGGCGGTCGATGGATTTCAGGGCATCCGATGCGGCGGCCTGAACGGCAGCGTCTTCATCGTTCTCCGCCGCGCGCCGGATCAGTGCCCGAATGGCCGTGTCATGTGACCCCGACAGGGTGCCCACCGCCGCGAGGCGTTCTTCGGCGTCACCGCCACCGGACAACTGAGCGGCGGCCAGGGCGCGCGCCATGATATCGCGGACGCCGGTGTCGGTTTCCCGGTCCAGGGCCGCACGCAGCCCCTTGGTCGCCGCCGCGTCGGGATTCTCAAGCGCCTGAAGGGCCGCCTTGGCGCGCGC
>CAZFRK010000331.1:0-3490 GCA_964521375.1 uncultured Rhodobacterales bacterium | reverse complement strand
ACTCGCGCACCGCCTCGCCGCTCCATTTGGAAGGGGGCGTGTATAGCGGGAAAGCCGCCGCCTTGCAAGCCCCGCGCGGTCGAAACCACCGCGTGACCGCCCCCCCGACCGGACGACGGACCCAGCCGCGATCCGGGCGCCTGTTTCCGCCGCGACAGAAGGCGCCGCCGACCGCCCTCTCGCGATTGCACGCAATTGCGCCGAAGGCTATGGTTTCTTCAACGCCCGCACGGGCGGCGGCTTCGGGGAACGAGGGGAGAGCAGAGAATGTCTGACAAGTTCCGGTTGGTCACGCGCAGCGATTTCGACGGCCTGGTCTGTGCCATGATCCTGAAGGAAATGGATCTGATCGACGACATCAAGTTCGTCCATCCCAAGGACATGCAGGACGGCAAAATCGAGATCACGGGCCGCGACATCACCACCAACCTCCCCTATGTGGAAGGCGTCCATCTGGCGTTCGACCACCACCTGTCCGAAACGCTGCGCGTCGGCAAGAAGGACAACCACGTCATCGACCCCGACGCCCCCTCGGCGGCCCGCGTGGTCTATGACTATTACGGCGGCAAGGAAAAGCTGCCGCGCATCTCCGAGGAGATGATGATCGCCGTCGACAAGGGCGATTCGGCGGACTTCACCCTGTCCGAGGTGTTGGAGCCGCGCGGCTGGAACCTGATGAACTTCATCATGGACGCGCGCACCGGCCTGGGCCGTTTCCGCGCCTTCCGCATCTCCAACTACCAACTGATGATGGAGCTGATCGACTACTGCCTCGACCACTCCATCGACGACGTCCTGAAGCTGCCCGACGTCCGCGAACGTACCGATCTCTATTTCGAGCAGGAAGAGCTGTTCCGCGAACAGATCAAGCGGTGCGCCACGCTGCACGACAACGTGATCGTCCTCGACCTGCGCGGTGAAGAGGTCATCCACGCCGGCAACCGCTTCATCATCTACGCCCTCTATCCGGCGCAGAACGTCTCCATCCACGTGATGCAGGGCTTCCAGAACCAGAACACCGTCTTCGCGGTCGGCGCCTCGATCTTCAACAAGACCTGCAAGACCAACATCGGCAAGCTGATGCTGGAATACGGCGGCGGCGGCCATATGAAGGCGGGCACCTGCCAAGTCGACCACGATCAGGCCGAAGCCAGCCTCCAGGCCATCGTCGAGACGCTGAACGCCGACGAGGCGGCGGCGGCCTGACGCCGTACGGCGGGCGATCGGAGACCAGGACGGGGCGGTTCCGCGCGGGACCGCCCTGTTTCCGTTCACCCCTCCGGTCGGGCCTTCGTCAGGCGCGCGGTTCGGCCACCGGCAGATAGACGCGGCAGCGCAGTCCCCCAAGATCCGGCGAGGAGTCGAGCACCAGGTCGCCGTGGGCGGCGCGGGCCAGGTCGTCGGCGATGTTCAGCCCCAGGCCACTGCCGGGACGGCTCTCGTCCAACCGCCGTCCGCGCCGCAGGACCTCGGTCAGGCGGTCGGCGGGAATGCCCGGGCCGTCGTCCTCGATGGACAGAAGCAGGCGTTCCCCCTCGCCGCGCGCCGACAGGCGCACTTGGCCACGCGCCCACTGACAGGCGTTTTCCGTCAGGGTGCCGAGGATTTCCTCCAGCGTCTGCTGGTCGCCGCGAAACTCCAGGGCATCGCCGGGCACCACCTCGACCGCCACGTCGTGCAGGCGGGTCAAGGTGCGGGCGATGCGCTCCAGCGACGGCCTGACCGGGGTGCGCAGGCCGCGCGCCTCGCCCGCCGCCTGGGCGCGGGCGCGGGCCAGATGGTGCTCGACGTGGCGGCGCATGGCCTCCACCTGCTGGCCGAGCATGGCCGCCGCCTCGGCGTTGCCGTCGGCGGCCAGGTCGGCGGCCTCGTTCCCCAGGATGGCGAGCGGCGTCTTCAGGGCATGAGCCAGGTTCCCGGCGCTTTCCCGCGCCGTCTCCACCATGCGGGCGTTGTGGTCTAGCAGGGCGTTGAGGTCGTCGACCAGCGGCGTCACCTCGCGCGGCCAGTCGCCGACCATGCGGTCCGCCGCGCCCGAACGGATGGCGGCTAGCGCCCGGCGCAGGCGGGCCAGGGGGCGCAGGCCGAAAGCCACCTGCGCCCAGGCGGCGGCGACGATGCCAAGGGCCAGGACGGCGAAGGACACCGCCAGGGTGCGCGTGAAGTCGTCGATCAAGGCGCCCAGGCGGGCGGCGTCCACCCCCGTCACCAGACGCAACGGCTGGTCGTAGTCGGGATAGGTCAGGGTCCGCTCGACGGCCCGCAGGAGCTGCCCGTTGGGGCCACGCACCATGCCGCCGCGCGCCACGCCGTCCGGCGGCAAGGCGGCGGGCAAGGTGACGGCGCCGTCCCACAGCGAGCGGGAGCGCAGGACCGGCGTTCCGTCCTGGCGCGACACTTGCCAATAGTGGCCCGACAGGGGCTTGATGAAGAGCGGGTTGGGCGGCGGGCGGGTCAAGGTGACGGTGCCGTCGGCGGCGACGTTCAGCCCGGCGGCCAGACCCCGCAAGTCGGCGTCCAGGCGTTCGTCCAACTGGCTGGCGGCGTGTTCGGCGAAGACCTCCCGCAGGACCGCCCCGCTCAGGGCCAGGGCGATGGTCACCCACAGCGCGGCGCCCAGGACCAGCCGCAGGCGCAGGGAGCGCGTCACGACGCGGCCTCCTCCGCCGTTCCCATGCGGTAGCCGAGGCCGCGGACCGTGGTGATGACGTCGGCGCCGAGCTTCTTGCGCAGGCGCCCGACGAAGACCTCTATTGTGTTGGAATCGCGGTCGAAATCCTGGGCATAGAGGTGTTCGGTCAGCTCGGCCCGCGACACCACCTTGCCCTGGTGATGCATAAGATAGGAGAGGGTGCGGAATTCATGCGCCGTCAGGGTCACCGGGGCGCCGTCCAGGCTGACCTGTCCGGATCGCGTATCCAGCCGCACCGCGCCGCAGGTGATGTCCGAACTGGCATGCCCCGAGGCGCGGCGGATGAGCGCCCGCAGGCGGGCCAGAAGCTCCTCCATCTGGAAGGGCTTGGCCAGATAGTCGTCGGCCCCGGCGTCGATGCCGTCGACCTTTTCTTGCCACGACCCGCGTGCCGTCAGGACCAGCACCGGCATGGCGCGGTCGGCCTTGCGCCACCGCTTCAGCACCGTCAAGCCGTCCAGCGTCGGCAGGCCGAGGTCCAGGATCACCGCGTCATAGGGTTCGGTATCGCCCATGAACCAGGCGTCCTCGCCGTCGTCGGCGGTGTCCACGGCATAGGATTGGCCTTCCAGGACACGACGCAACTGGTCCTGCAGGGTCGGTTCGTCCTCGACCACCAGGATACGCATTCACTCATCTCCCTCGATCTCGTCGGGCGCCGTTTCGTCGGACGGGAGGAGCGGACCGCGTCCCGGCGGTGGTCCCTTCGGCGGACCGGGGCGCGCGTCGTCCCCCCACAGGCGCCCGAACCAGCGGCGATGCCAGGGCGGTCCATCATCGTCTCCGGCGTCGCGACGC
>CAZFRK010000330.1:0-3513 GCA_964521375.1 uncultured Rhodobacterales bacterium | reverse complement strand
GCCGCGCACCAGGATCTCGCCGTCCTCGGCGATGCGGACCTCGACGCCCTGGGCCGCCCAGGCCGCCCGTTGGGCCGGATAGGCGAAGGCGAAGGCGACGTCGCGGGCCACCGCGACGCGCTGGCCGAGCGGCGGCAAGAGCGGGCGCGCCGCCGCCTCCAGCGGCGCGGGTCGGGTCGCCAGGGCGGCGATGGCGTCGAGGTCCAGGTGATGGTCGGCGACGTCGGCGGCGGCCTCGATGAAAGTTTCCAGGGCGCCGTGCTCGGCGGCTTGCACCAGCCCCAGGTGGCGGTGCGGCAGGTCCAGGCGGGCGTCGCGCGGCACGCAGCCCAGAACGGGAATCTCGGGCAGGCCCTGGGCGAAGGCGCGACGCAGGCCGTCCTCGTGGCGGGCGCCGCCGACCCGGTTGAGCACCACGCCCGCCACCCGTACCCCGGCGCGGTGCAGGGCGAAGCCGCGGGCGACGGCGGCGGCGGACCCGGCCTGTCCGGTGACGTCCAGGACCAGGACCACCGGCCATCGGGTCAGGGCGGCCAGCGAGGCCGTCGAGCCGTCGCGCGCCACGTCTCCGGCATGGGCGCCGTCGAACAGGCCCATGACTCCTTCGATGACCGCCAGATCGCCGTTCAGGCCGTTCAGCAGGGCGGCGACGGAGCCGGGGCGCATGGCCCAGGTGTCCAGCGACACGCAGGGTGCCCCGGTGGCGGCTTCATGGAAGGCCGGATCGATATAGTCCGGCCCGACCTTGGCCGAGGCCACCACGCGGCCCCGCCGCTTGAGGGCGCGCAGCAGGCCGAGGGTCAGCACCGTCTTGCCGCTGCCCGACTTGGGGGCGGCGACGATCAGGCCGCACGGGCCGGTCGCGACCATGGCGGGAGCCCTTCCGGAGGCGCGCCTAGAGGATCTGGGCCAGGCGGTCGGCCATGTCCTTGGGCGGGATGCCGTGGCTGAAGTGGGTGACGAAGTTGCCTTCCGGGTCCATCAGGTAGCTCAGCGCCGAATGGTCCAGGACATAGGCCTCGGGGTCGCCGCCCTCTTCCTCGACCTTCTGGTAATAGACCTTATAGGCCTTGGCGGCGGCGGCGACCTGTTCATCGGAGCCGGTCAGGCCGACCATGCGGTCGTCGAAATAGGTGACGTACTCGCCGACCACCTCGGGCGTGTCGCGGTGCGGATCGACGCTGACGAACACCGGCGTCAGCTTCTCCACCTTTTCCGGCGGCAGCATGGCCAGCGCCTGGGCGGTCGTCGACAGGCTGGTCGGGCAGACGTCGGGACAGAAGGTGTAGCCGAAGTAGATCAGCATGTAGCGGCCATGGAAATCCTTGTCCGTCACCGTTTCACCGGCGCTGTTCACCAGCGTGAAAGGACCACCGAGCGAGGTGTTGGCGGCCGGGGTCAGCGTCTGGTCGTCGCTGAGGAACAGAAAGCGACCGCCGATGGCGATGATGAGCACGGTGATGACGATCGCGAACGTCTGGACAATGCGCATGGGGAACTCCGCTTCGGGGGATCAGGCGATCAGGTCGACGGCCATGTAGGTCAGGATACAGGCGTTGAGCAGCAGCAGGATGGGGGCGCCCTTGGCGATGACGCCGCGCCAT
Organism: uncultured Rhodobacterales bacterium; assembly: GCA_964521375.1. Lineage (GTDB taxonomy): Bacteria > Pseudomonadota > Alphaproteobacteria > Rhodospirillales > Rhodospirillaceae > CAZFRK01. The sequence goes on along the minus strand of CAZFRK010000330.1, from coordinate 1,909 downwards.
TGCATTCCGGCGACATGCCCGGCCATGCCGACGCCGAACAGGGCCGGCATGGTGCCGACGGCGAAGGCGGCCATGCCGAAGGCTCCGGCCACCGGGTCGCCGGTGGAGGCGGCGGCGGCCAGGGCGGCGTACAGCAGGCCGCAGGGAATGAAGCCCAGCATCAGGCCCAGAAGGTAGCCGCGCCCGCCGACCGGGGCGGCGAACAAGGGGCGGGCCAGCCCGGCCACCCGGTTCGACCACCAGGCTTCCGCCTGGCGTCCGCCGGGCAGGTCGATCTTCAGGCGGGGGATGGCGTAGCCGACGAACAGCACGGCGGCCAGCACCAGCAGGGCGGCGGACAGCCAACGCAGGCCGCTGAGGTCGGTCAACTGGTCGGCCAGCGCGGCCCCTGCGGTGCCCAGGACCATGTAGGTGGTCATGCGCCCCAACTGGTAGGGCAGCAGGGCGGCGCCGGTCAGGCGGTGCCATTCCCGCATCTTGGAGGCCGGAATGCCTTCCATCCGGGCCGACACCTGCGACAGGACGAACGGCCCGCACATGGCGGTGCAATGCGTCAGGCCGCCGATCAGTCCCGTGAACAGCAGGCTGACGAGCAGCGAGCCTTCCTCGGTGACGATGTCGGCGCAGTGACTGGCCCCAGAGGCGAGAAGAGTGAGGAGGACGGCGTCCTGCTCCACGGCGGACCTCCTGATCCTATCGAAGAGGGCGCAGCATACGCCCGCCTCGCCAACCCTAGCAAGAGTGGCGGCGGACGCCTTGATAATCGTCAGTGGCACCGGCACCATGGGGTCATGACCGACGCCCTGACCGTTGAGAGCCTGACCGGAGACGCCGCCCGCGCGGTCTTTCCCGACCTCGCGCGGCTGCGCATCGCCGTCTTCCGCGACTGGCCCTACCTCTATGACGGCGACGTCGCCTACGAGGAACGCTACCTCGCGACCTACGCCGACAGCGCCGGGGGCGTGGTGGTGGTGGCGCGTGACGGCGACCGGGTGGTCGGCGCGGCCACCGCCCTGCCGCTGGCCGACGAGACGCCGGAGGTCGTCGCCCCCTTCGCGCGGGCGGGCCTGCCGGTCGCCGACGTCTTCTACCTGGGGGAAAGCGTGCTCTTGCCCGCCTATCGGGGACGGGGCCTGGGACATGCCTTCTTCGACGGGCGCGAGGCGCGGGCGCGGGCGCTGGGGTTTGGCATGACGGCCTTCTGCGCCGTCCAGCGGCCCGCCGATCATCCGCGGCGCCCCGCCGACCATCGTCCCCTGGACGCTTTCTGGGAAAAGCGCGGCTATAGGCGGCGCGACGACCTGGAAACCACCTTCTCCTGGCGGGATGTCGGCGCCGAGGCGGAAACGGCGAAGCCCATGCGGTTCTGGCTGCGGCGCCTCTAAGGGGCGCCGACCGGGACTCCGTTTCCGGCTTCCGATGAGGGGCACGGGGGCCTAGGATGCCTCCATCATGACGCGACTGGTTCTTCCTATCTGTCTGGCTGAAGTGCTGACCATGCTCGGCGTCTTCACCTTTCCGGCCCTGCTGCCCGCGTTCCTGGACGAATGGGGGCTGTCCAACACCGAGGCCGGGTGGATCAGCGGCGTCTATTACGCCGCCTACGCGGTGGCCGCGCCGCTTCTCATTCCGCTCACCGACCGACTGGACGCCAAGTGGGTCTACGTCGGCGGGGCGACCCTGGGGGCCGCCTCCGCCGCCGGCTTCGCCCTGGGAGCCGACGGCTTCTGGAGCGCCCTGGTGTTCCGCGCCCTGGGCGGGGCCGCCCTGGCGGGCACCTACATGCCGGGCCTGCGCATCTTGGTCGACCGCCTGGACGCGCGCATGGGCGAGCGCGGGCGCGCCCGCGCCGTTCCCCTCTACACGGCGTCCTTCAGCCTGGGGACGGCGGTCAGCTACTACGCCGCCG
>CAZFRK010000329.1:0-3538 GCA_964521375.1 uncultured Rhodobacterales bacterium | reverse complement strand
CCTACCGCTTCTTCTCCACCGACAAGCGCAAGTTCATCGTCGCCGACACCCCGGGCCACGAACAGTACACCCGCAACATGGCGACCGGCGCCTCGACCGCCGATCTGGCGGTGCTTCTGGTGGACGCGCGCAAGGGCATCCTGACCCAGACGCGGCGCCACAGCTATATCGTCTCGCTGCTCGGCATCCGCCATGTGGTGCTGGCCATCAACAAGATGGATCTGGTCGGCTATTCGCGGGAGGTGTTCGACACCATCACGGCGGACTACGAGGCCTTCGCCCGCAAGCTGGGCCTCGCGCATATCACGTCGATCCCCGTCTCGGCCCTGAAGGGCGACAACGTCATCGCCCCTTCCGCCGCCATGGAGTGGTATCACGGCCCGGCCCTGTTGCCCTACCTGGAGACGGTGGAGGCACGCCGCGACGTCGCCGACGCGCCCTTCCGCCTGCCGGTCCAGTGGGTCAATCGCCCCAATCTGGACTTCCGCGGCTTCGCGGGCACCATCGCCTCGGGCACCGTGCGTCCGGGCGACGCCGTGCAGGTGGCACCGTCGGGCCAACGGTCGACCGTGTCGCGCGTCGTCACCCAGGACGGCGACCTGGAGGAAGCCGTCGCCGGGCAGGCCGTGACCCTGTGCCTGAGCGACGAGATCGACATCAGCCGGGGCGACGTCCTGGCCGCCGACGATGCCCCCGCCGGGGTCTCCGACCAGTTCGCCTGCCACCTTCTGTGGATGGCCGAGGACGCCATGTTGCCGGGACGGCAATACCTGTTCCGGATCGGGACCATGCAGACCTCCGGCTCGGTCAGCGAGATCAAGCATCTGGTCAACGTCAACACGCTGGACCGTCAGGCCGGGAAGACGCTGGGCCTGAACGAGGTCGGCTATTGCAATCTGGCCCTCGACCGCGCGGTGCCCTTCGATCCCTACGCCCAATGCCGGGAAACGGGCGGCTTCATCGTCATCGACAGGTTCACCAACGCCACCGTCGGCGCGGGCATGATCGACTTCGGCCTGCGCCGGGCGTCGAACATCAAGTGGCAGGACCTGGAGGTGGACAAGGAGGCCCGCGCCCGCCTCAAGGGCCAGAAGCCCTGCGTCCTGTGGTTCACCGGCCTGTCGGGGGCGGGCAAGTCGACCATCGCCAATCTGGTGGAAAAGAAACTCCACGCCCAAGGTCGCCATACCATCACCCTGGACGGCGACAACGTGCGTCATGGCCTCAACAAGGACCTCGGCTTCACCGCCGAGGACCGGGTCGAGAACATCCGCCGCATCGGCGAGGTCGCCAAGCTGATGACCGACGCCGGGCTGATCGTCCTGGTGTCCTTCATCTCTCCCTTCCGGGGCGAACGGCGCATGGCCCGCGACATGGTCGAGGACGGCGAATTCCTGGAAATCTTCGTCGATACGCCGCTGGAGATCTGCGAGGACCGCGACGTCAAGGGTCTCTACAAGAAGGCCCGCGAGGGACAGATCAAGCACTTCACCGGCATCGACAGCCCCTATGAACCGCCCGAGGCGCCCGACATCCACCTTCGCGCCGGAGGCGGCGACGTGGCGGCCCTGGCCGACGCGGTCCTGACCGTCTTGCGCGAGAAAGGATACGTCTAACCTTCCGCACTCCGAAGGGCATCGACGCCCCACCGCCCCGTGTCGGCGGGGCGTCGCGCATGGACCTGGGGAAACAACCGCGCGCCGACGTTGAGTTTCCACCGCGCGCTCTGTAGACTTCCGCCGTTTTCTCCGGTCAAGTCGATGTCGATGTCAGAATCCAAGTCCGGCGTGCCCCTGTCCTCCGACCTTCCCAAATCCGTGACCAGGAGCACCACGACGGTGCGGCGGATCGGCAAGTACGGAATTCTGGCGACCGACGTCCTTCTTCTCTTCCTGTTCTTCCTGGTCGTCCGCCGACCGACTCTTCCGGCCCCCCTGGTCACCTACGACATCGGGACGGGCGGCAAGCTGACGACGGTCAGCTCCGGGCTGGACTGGTTCCTCATCCCCTGCCTGATCTTCGTCGTCTATGCCTTCTTCGAAGGGCACTATTCGCGCCGCCGCCCGTTCTGGGAAGAGGCCCGGCGGACCATCAAGCTGCTTCTGACCCTGGCCCTGGTGGATCTGGCGGTGCTGGAGGTGGCGCGCATTCCCGGCCCCCTGTGGCTGAAGCTGGGGCAGTGGGGGGCGCTGGCCGTCATCCTGCCGCTGACGCGACTGATGGCGAAGCGGGTGATGGCGGCCCTGAACCTGTGGCAGATGCGCACCGTCATCATCGGCGTCGGCGAAGACGCCCGCCAGACCTGCCTGATGCTGCGCCAGGACCCCAGCCTTGGCTACGCCGTGACCGCCTTCATCGACGTCGGCGACATGCCGTCGGTCGCCTCCCTGGAGATCACCGGCCCCGACGACCGCCTGCCCTTGCTTCACTGCGTGCCCGACCACCTGCCGCACTATCTGATGACCATCGGCGCGCCGCATCCGGTGTTCGTCCTGGGCGCCCACGACGAACGACTGTCGGAGGCCATCGACAACCTGACGGCCAAGGGGCAGATCGTCGATATCGTTCCCAATCTGCGCGGCACGCCGCTCCTGGGGCTGGAAGTCAGCCACATGTTCGGGCGCGAGGCGGCCATGCTGCACACCAGCAACAACCTGTCGCGGCCGGTCAAGCGCGTCGCCAAGCGCCTGGTCGACCTGTTCGGGGCGGGATTCGGGCTGATTCTCCTGGCGCCCCTGCTGCTGACCCTGTCCGTGCTGATCCGCCGGGAAGACGGCGGCCCGGCCATCTACCGCCAGAAGCGCGTCGGGCGCAGCAACAAGGACTTCATGTGCCTGAAGTTCCGCAGCATGCACATCCGCGCCGACGCGATGCTGGAGGAATGGCGGCAAGCGCAGTCGCCGGAATGGCTGGAATACGTCGCCCAGAACCACAAGCTGCGCGACGACCCGCGGGTGACGCGCATCGGACGGTTCCTCCGGCGCACCAGCCTGGACGAGCTGCCCCAGCTCATCAACGTGCTGCGCGGGGAAATGAGCCTGGTCGGGCCGCGCCCGCTGATCCACAGCGAGGTTCCCGACTTCGGGCGCCCCTTCCGCCACTATGTCCGCGTCCGTCCGGGCATCACCGGCCTGTGGCAGGTCAGCGGGCGCAGCGACGCCTCGCTGCGCGACCGGGCCGCCTACGACGACTGGTATGTGAAGAATTGGTCCCTGTGGTATGACATCGTCATCCTGTTGCGGACCGTCGCCGTCGTCGTCGGTCGTCACGGCGCCTATTGAGCGCCGGACAGGACGGAAGCCACCGGGGACCGCCTCGGCGCCGCGCGGGGGGAAGCGGGTTGCACGTCGTCATCGTCAATGACTTCGCCAGCGTGAACGGCGGCAGCAGCGCCGTCGCCTTCGCCGGAGCGCGGGCCTTGGCCGCGCGGGGGCACCGCGTCACCGTCTTCGCCGCCGTTCCGCCCGTCGACCCGGCCGCCGAGGCCGACGGCGTCGCCATCCGTTGCCTCGGCCAGCCGACCATTCTCGACAATCCG
>CAZFRK010000328.1:0-3541 GCA_964521375.1 uncultured Rhodobacterales bacterium | reverse complement strand
GGGCGGTCAGCTTGTCCTGGTCGTCGGCCAGCCGCGCGCCGTGCTCGATGACCCGCGCCACCGCCCCCTTGTCGAGCGGCATGATCCCCTTGTCGCGGGCGATGCGGGCCAGTAGCAGGGCAAGGTCGCGGGTGGTCTCCGCTGACCGCTCCATGCGCACGTTGAAGTCGGCGTGCGCCTTGAACAGCTCACGGAAATCCGGGTCGTATTCGCTCAGCATGTAGAACATCATCGGTTCGCCCAGCAGGACGACCTTGACCGCGAGCGGGATCGGCTCCGGCTCCAGGGACTGGGTGGACCAGATGCCCCAGGCGGCGCCCGGCGCCTCGATGGTGATCTCGCGGCGGCGCAGGGCGCGCTTCAGGTCGTCGTAGGCGAAGGGATGGGTCAGAAGCTTGCGCGCTTCCAGGACCAGATAGCCGCCGTTGGCGCGATGCAGGGCGCCGGGGCGGATCAGGTTGAAGTCGGTGGTCAGGGCGCCGAACTGCTGGCGATGCTCGATGCGGCCCATCAGGTTGGGCTGGATGGGGTGGTCTTCCTCCACCACCGGGGCGCCGCCGTTGGGCTCGTGGGCCACCAGGACGTTGACCTGATAGCGGCGGTACCGTCCGGCCTCGCCGCCCATTTCCTGGCGCAGGACGGCGGGGATCTTTTCCTCTTCCTCGCTGCTTTCGGGCAGGAAGATGGAGACGTTGTCGAGCACGTCGTCGTGGACCTGGTTGAGGTAGTCCACCACCGCGTCGCAGTCGGCGTGGCTTTCCCGCAGGTCGTCCAGGGCGTGGCTGACGGCGCTGTCGGCCGTCTGGCGCTTCAGCGCCTTGACGCGGTCGCGCTTGTCCCGTTCCCAGCGCGGCATGGCCTGCAAGGTGTCCTCCAACTCCTTCTGGAGGGCGTGCATGTGGTCCTTGAGGGCCTGCTGTTCCTCTTCGGGTAGGTTCTGGAAATCGTCGGGGCCGAGAACCTCGCCATCCTTGATCGGCGCCAGCGCCAGCCCCATGGGCGTGCGCATCAGGGCGACGCCCTGTTCCTCGGCCTTCTTGCGGTGGGTTTCCAGGGCGTCGTCCTGGCGGCCCTTGAACTCCTCCTCGATCTGCTTGCGCTTGTTGCGGTAGTCCTCCGCCTCGAAGGCCGAGGGGATGGCCAGGCGCAGGTCCTCGATCAGGTCGTCCATGTCCTTGGCGAAGGCCGCCGCCCGGCCTTGCGGCAGGCGCAGGGCGCGGGGCTTGTTGGGCTGGGCGAAGTTGTTGACGTAGCACCAGTCGTCGGGCACCGGCTGGCGCGCCGCCGCCTCCTTCAGGGAGCGGCGGACGAGGCTGGCCTTGCCGGTGCCTTCGGGACCCATGCAGAACAGGTTGTAGCCCTGGCCGGTCATGCCGATGCCGAACTCCACCGCCTCGACGGCGCGGTCCTGGCCGACCGGCTCGGCGTGGTCGGGGGCCTCGTCGGTGCGCGCGAAGGGCACGTCGGCGGGATCGACCGGGCGGGTGAGGGCGTCGGGGGAAAGCGGCGAAAGGGGCATGGGGCAGGCGCTTCTCGGTTGGGCGGGGGAGGGGCGGCGGTGGTCGTGGGGCGTTCGTCGTTGATCGCGAGGACCGCGCGGGGCGGTCAGGCGCTCTGTTCGATGCGGTCCATGTCGTCGTCGGACAGGCCGAAGTGATGGCCGATCTCATGGATGATGACGTGGCGCACCAGATGGGTCAGGTCCTCGCCCGTCTCGCACCAATAGTCGAGCAGCGGGCGGCGGTAGAGGAAGATCATGTCGGGCTGCCCGGCGACGTGCAGGGTCGACTTGTCGGCCAGGGAAACCCCCTGGTAGAGGCCCAAGAGGTCGAAGGGTGTTTCCAGGTCCATGTCGCGCTCGACCTCCTCGTCGGGGAAGTCCTCGACGTGGATGACGACTTCGGACACGAAGTCGGCCAGTTCCGCCGGAAGGTCGGCGGCGGCCCGGCGGGCGATACGGTCGATATCGGCGAGGGTCGGCGCGGTGGTGAAGGCCGCGGGGTCAGAGGCCATCCGTGGGCATCCCGTTGATGAAGGCGAATCCAATCCCCATTGTCGGGGGAGAAGCGTCGGAAATCCAAGGAGAATTCCCGTGACACAGCCTTTGTCCCAGACCGACCGCGACAGCCTGCCCAAGCGCCTTCCCGCCTGGACCATGGCGGAGGGGCGGGACGCCATCACGCGGACCTTCGTCTTCCGCGACTTCCAGGAAGCCTTCGCCTTCATGGCCCAGGTCGCCCTGGCCGCCGAGAAGGCCGACCATCATCCCGAATGGGTCAATGTCTACAAGACCGTCGGCGTGACGCTGTCGACCCACGACGCGGGCGGCCTGACCGACAAGGACGTCGCCCTGGCCGAGGTCATGGACCGCGCCGCGGCGCGCTTCGGCCTTTAAGGGGGGGCGCCTTCCGCGTCCGCCTCGCGCGCCTGGGCCGCCCGCAGTCGGCGCAGCAGCCAGAATCCGGCGGCCAGCAGCACCAGGATGGTCGCCATCCCGGCCCTCTGGCTGGTGAACAGCGCCGTCGCCCAGGCCAGCAGCAGCGGCCCGGCGAAGGCGGTGATCTTGCCCGACAGGGCGAACAGGCCGAACATCTCCGTGCGGCTTTCCGCCGGGGCGAGGCGGGCCATCATCGACCGGCTGGCCGACTGCACCGGGCCGACGAACAGGCCGATGGGCAGGGCCAGCGCCCAGAACATCGCCTTGTCGGTGGCGACCAGAGTGCCGAGGCCGAGCGCCATCAGGCAGGCCAGCGACACCAGGATGGTCGGCTTGGCGCCTACCTTGTCGTCCATCCAGCCGAAGAAGAAGGCGCCGACCCCGGCGGTGACGTTCATGCCGATGCCCAGCAGGATGATTTCGGAAAACTCCATGCCGAAGGTCCCGGCGGCGTAGATGCCGCCGAAGGCGAACAGGGTGTTCAGGCCGTCGGTATAGATCATGCGGGCGACCAGGAAGCGCAGCACCGTGGGATGGGCGCGCAACGTCGGCCAAAGGCGCTTCAGGTCGCGCAGACCGTGGCGCAGGGCGCGGCCCAGGGGTTCACGCCTGGGCGCGTCGGGCGTCCAGAGGAACAGCGGCAGGCTGAACAGGGCGAACCAGACGGCGACCACCAGGGCGGTGGCGCGCACCGGCTCCTGCGTCGCCTTGTCCAGGCCGAAGGGCGGCGGATCGGCCTGCACCAGCCCGGTCAGGCAGAGCACCAGCACCGCCAGACCTCCCGCGTAGCCCAGGCCCCAGCCCCAGCCGGAGACCCGTCCCAGCCAGGCGCGTGGGGCGACGTCGGGCAGCATGGCGTTGTAGAACACCATGCCCATCTCGAAGGCGATGGCGGAGACGCCGGCCAGCAGCAGGGCGGGCAGGACGAAGGCCGGGGACGGCTCGATGAACCACAGCCCCAGCGTGGCGACGATGGTCGCGGCGCTGAAGGCGGCCAGCCACGGCTTGCGCCGCCCGCCGTGGTCGGCGACGGCGCCGACCAGTGGCGCCAGGACGGCGATGACGAGGCCCGCCATCCCCATGGCCCAGCCCCATTGCGCCGTC
>CAZFRK010000327.1:0-3571 GCA_964521375.1 uncultured Rhodobacterales bacterium | reverse complement strand
CATCCCAGCCCAGCTCCTGGCCGACCGCCAGCGCCTGGGCCGCGAAGGCCTCGTTGGCCTCGATCAGGTCCAGGTCGGCCATGCTCCAGCCGGCCTTGTCCAGGCAGCGACGGGTGGCCGACACCGGGGCGATGCCCATGATCGCCGGGTCGACGCCGGCGGAGGCGAAGGACTTGACGCGGGCCAGCGGGGTCAGGCCACGCTTTTCGGCCTCGGCGGCGGTCATCAGCAGGACGGCGGCGGCGCCGTCGTTGATGCCCGACGCGTTGCCCGCCGTGACCGTGCCGTCCTTGGTGAAGGCCGGACGCAACTTGGCCAGCATCTCGGCGGTCACGCCGGCGCGCGGAAATTCGTCGGTGTCGAACAGGACATCGTCGCGCTTCACGCGGATGGAGACCGGCACGATCTCGTCCTTGAACTTCCCGGCGGCGATGGCCGCCTCGGCCTTGTTCTGGGACGCGGTGGCGAATTCATCCTGCTGCTCGCGCGTCAGGCCCCACTTGGCGGCGACGTTTTCCGCCGTGTTGCCCATGTGGTAGCCGTTGAAGGCGCACCACAGACCGTCCTTGATCATGGTGTCGACCATTTCGGTCGGCCCCATCTTGACGCCCGTGCGCAGGTAGGTGGCATGCGGCGACAGGCTCATGTTTTCCTGGCCGCCCGCGACGACGATGTCGGCCTGGCCGGAGGCGATCGCCATGACGCCCTGGGCGACGGTGCGCAGGCCCGACCCGCAGACCATGTTCAGGACATAGGCCGGAACCTCGTCGGGCAGACCGGCCTTCAGGGCCGCCTGACGCGCCGGGTTCTGGCCGGTGCCGCCCGTCAGGACCTGACCCATGACGACTTCGGAGACGTCGGCCGGCGCGACCTGGGCGCGGCTCAGGACCTCCTTGATCACGGCGGCGCCGAGATCGGCGGCCGGAACGGACGCCAGGCTGCCGTTGAAGGAGCCGATGGCCGTACGCGCGGCGCTGACAACAACGATATCGGTCATTCTTGCGAACCTCCCTTGGGGACCCGCTCGGGTCCAGAGTGCGAGCAGTCTTGGAACAATGGAACGCCGCCCCGACCCGGGGGGACCGGCGGGCGGCGGTAGCTTACCCAGGGGCAACGCGCGTCGTCCACCGATTATTGCGTTGCAACACGGCGCAGCCATCGGACCAGAGGCCCGTAAACGGCGCGTCCCGCCGCGCTTCCGGTGATCATGCCGATGTGTCCCAACGGCACCGTCAAGGATTGGGCCGACGGCATGGCGGCGACCAGCCCCAGCGCCGACTCGGGCGGCACGATGCGGTCACGCGCCGGAACGACCAGCAGGGTCGGCACACGGACTCCGGCGGGGTCGACCACCTCCCCGGCGACCCGCCATTCGCCGCGCGCCGTGGTGTTGGCGCCGTACCAGCCGCGCAGGGCCTCCTGGGCGACCGGCCCGGCCAAGGGCACACCGTCGTTCAGCCAGTCTTCCAGGGCCACGAAGGCATTGGCCTTGGCCGACCGCGTCGGCAGGGCGGCGAAGGTTCGGAACTTGCGGGCGATGGAATGCGGATCGAGGCCCGAGAACATGGATTGCAGCAGATCCACGGGCAATTCGCCGTAGCGGTCCACGACCTCGCCGATCCAGTCCTTGGCGCCGATCAGGACGCGCAATTGCGGGCTGGTGTCGGCGTGAAAGTCCCATGGCGTCGCCAGACCGGCGAAGGCGGCCACGTCGTCGGGACGACGCAGCACCGCCGACAGGCTCAGCAGGCCGCCCATGCAGTAGCCCAGAACCACCGGCTTGCGGCCCGTGCGGTCGCGGACGGCGTCGATGGCCGGTTCCAGGCGACGGGTGATGTAGTCGGTGATGGTAAAGCCGCGCTCCTCGGCGCCTGGCCAGCCCCAATCGACCAGGAAGGGGCGGAAGCCCTTGCGCGCCAGATGCCGCATCAGGCTGCGCCGCCCGGTCAGGTCCAGGACATAGCCGCGGTTGATGAGCGACGGGACGGCCAGGACCGGCAGGCCGCCCTCGTCGCCGCCATAGTCGCGCAGGGCCGTGGCGCCCAGGGTCCAGGCGGGGTCCGGGTCGACCAGACGGCGGCGGTAGGGATGGGCGCGATAGGCCTGGACCCCCTCCAGGAAGGCGCCGAAACGATGACGCGCCTCGGCGTCAACGGCGGCGGCGAGGTCCTCCGCCGCGACTCCCTCCGGCAGATCCACCTTCAAGCTCGGCGACCCGCCTTTCAAGAGCATCGAGGCGCCGCAGGAGTTCAGGAAGCTCCACCCCTCCAGCGCCAGATAAAGCGGAAGCGGCCGCGGCCCCAGGCGGCCCGGCCGCGTAGCCGGAGGCGCCCGACGGGGTGACGGTGGCGGCTGATGGGTCATGGCTCGTTCCCGGCTTGGGCGACCGCGCCGACCCGGAACCCGGCGCGGAAAAGGCCTGCGCGCTTTGGGTCATCAGGGTGAAGGTGCGCGCCAGGATGTCCGCCGTCCCCGGATCGCCGGCGACCCGCGCCATCTGATCCTGCCAAAGGTCCAGATAGCGGCGTGCCAGGGCCTGAAGGTCGGGCGGCACGCCCGTGCCGGGGTCGTCGGGTCGGTCGGACATGGCGGCACTATATCACGGCGCGCGCCGAGCGTCAGAGAGGGAAAGAAGCGCCCGCGACGGCGCCCATTCGTGTGCGTCGCGGGAAGATGTCGCGCCCCTTTCGCGCGGCGGCGGCATGTTGCAAAGCAGTATCGCCCAAAGGAGAATTGCGGTACCTTCGGGTGCAGATGTTGAACGCCGAGTGGGGAAACGCAAGACAATGGCTGACCAAAAACCCGGCCCGATCACGATCAAGAAATACGCCAACAGGCGCCTGTACAATACGGCGACATCCAGTTACGTGACGCTCGATCACCTGAGCCAGATGGTCAAGGACGACACGGATTTCGTGGTCTACGACGCGAAGACCGGCGAGGACATCACCCGATCCGTCCTGACCCAGATCATCGTCGAGGAAGAGTCCAAGGGCGGGCAGAACCTGCTGCCCATCAGCTTCCTGCGCCAGCTGATCGGCTTCTACGGCGACAGCCTGGGCGGTCTGGTGCCGCGCTACCTGGAACATTCCATGCAGGCCTTCGCCCACAACGAAGAGCAGATGCGGGCGATGATGCAGAACGCCTTCGAAGGCATGTTCCCCTTCAACCAGTTTGAAGAGATGAACAAGCAGAACATGGCCTTCTTCGAAAACGCCATGAAGATGTTCGCCCCCTTCTACGACCAGCAGGGCGCCCCGGGCGCGATGCCGTCGGCCCGTCCGACGGCGACCGGGGCCAAGGCGCCGCCGACGGGCGCCTCCGGCGGCGAGGCGAACATCGAGGATCTCAAGTCCAAGCTCAACGAGATGCAGAGCCAGCTCAACAATCTCATGAACAAGAAGACCGACTGAGGCGCCAACTAGGCCCCGAGAGCAAATCCCGAGCAGGCGGACTCGCCCATGACGACGCCTTTGCTTTAGAAAGAAAGGGATAGAGCGGATTTCCCGACCGCGTGGGAGCGATAACCGCCCTAGCCGACCGTGCGACCAAAAGGCGCCCCCCTACGGGG
>CAZFRK010000326.1:0-3589 GCA_964521375.1 uncultured Rhodobacterales bacterium | reverse complement strand
ATCCCACCGCAGGATTACGATGCCCTCTATCAGGCCGGGGCCGCCTCCATCTTCCCGCCGGGCACCAAGATCTCGGTGGCCGCCGCAGTCCTGATGGAGAAGCTGAACAAGCAGTTGGGCTACGGCGAGGCCGCCTAGCCCTCCAACCGACAAGACGGCGGGGATGTCTCGATCCCCGCCGCCTTCGTCACGGCGGCCCATCGCGACCGCCGCCCGTTCCCATTGTTCCCGTGGCCGCCGGATTAGGCGGCGGCTCGCGACCTGTCTTTCACCAGGGGACCCCCGACCCATGAAGCGACCCGAAACGGTCGACGACTACGTCGACGGCGTGCTGTCCGGCGACCGGGCCATGATCGGCCGGGCCATCACTCTGGTCGAAAGCCGCGCCGACCGCCATCAGGCCCTGGCGCAGGACGTTCTGACCCGTCTTCTGCCCCACGCCGGAAAGGCCCATCGCGTCGGCATCTCGGGCGTGCCGGGCGTCGGCAAGTCCACCTTCATCGAGACCTTCGGCACCAACCTGACCCAGGCGGGCCATAGAGTCGCGGTGCTGGCCGTGGACCCCACCTCGTCGCGCTCCGGCGGCTCCATCCTGGGCGACAAGACGCGCATGGCGAAGCTGGCCGCCGACGAGAACGCCTATATCCGCCCCTCCCCCACCCAGGGGCATCTGGGCGGCGTCAACCGGGTGACGCGCGAAACCATGATCGTCTGCGAAGCCGCGGGCTTCGACGTCGTCTTGGTGGAAACCGTCGGCACCGGCCAGTCGGAAACCGAAGTGGCCGACATGGTCGACTTCTTCCTGGTGCTGATGCTGCCGGGAGCCGGGGACGAGCTTCAGGGCGTCAAGAAAGGTATCCTGGAGCTGGCCGACTGCGTCGCCGTCAACAAGTGCGATGTGGACGAGCGCAAGGCGCGTGGGGCCAAGCGCGACTATGAGAACGCCCTGCACATCATGACCCCGGCCTCCGCCAACTGGACACCGCCCGTGCTCATGCTCTCGGGGCTGTCCAACATCGGCCTGGACGCGCTGTGGGAAAAGATCCTGGACCATCGCCGCGTCCTGACCGGCACCGGCGAGCTTCAAGCCAAGCGCCGGGAGCAGTTGCGCTCCTGGATGTGGGCCTTGGTGCGCGCCCGTCTGGTCCAGGCTTTCGAACGACATCCGGCTGTCGGGGCCCAATTGCCCGCCATGGAACAGGCTGTGTCCGACGGGCGCCTTCCTCCGACCAAGGCCGCCGAGGATCTTTTGGCCGTCTTCGGCGTCACCAAGGCCTGAGCCGCCCCGTCGCGACTCGGAACGAGGGCGCGCATGGCGAGCGACGGCGTCTATCGTTCAAGCGGACGTGGCTTAGTTCTTTCGCCACGTCGCGGTCTCAAAATATCACCCGAACTCAGATGCGGTTTCTCGCGGCGCGAGAATAAGCCGCTACTTTTGTATCGGTTCAAAATTTGTTTGAACTGCAATGATTTATATTCGCTCGAATTGATGTTCTATCGGCGTAGTCTCGTAATCGGAATTGAACGCCGGTCAGTTTGTGGGAGTGCTGGTCATGCAGCTCAAGAACATTTCAATCCCCTTGAAAATCTGGGGCATCATCGTCCTGATGATGGTCGCGCTGGTGGCCGCCATGGGCTACAGCCTGCTGGAATTGCGGTCCACCATGATGGACGGCAAGAAGGACCTCCTTCGTGCAGAGGCCCATAGCGCCATCAGCATCGCCGCCGCCTATCACGCCCGCGCCGAAAAAGGCGAGATGACGATGGAGGAGGCACAGACGGCCGCCCGCGACGCCATTCGCGCCGTCCGCTTCGAAAATGGCGAATACCTTTTCGCCAACACCTCGAAGGGCATCAACGTCGTCCACGGCACCAACCCGTCCCTGGAAGGCCAGGATCTGAGCAACCTCGCCGATCCGGACGGCGTGCCGATCACCGACAGCCTAATCAAGTCCGCCAAGACCAAGGCCTTCGTCTTCTACAAGTGGCCGAAGACCAAGGGGGCCGTCCCGTCCGACAAGATCTCCTACGCGGAATTGTTCGAACCCTGGGACTGGAACATCGGCGGCGGCCTGTTCATCGACAAGGTGGAAGCCGCCATCTCGGCCCGCGTGACCTCCTTCGCGCTGATCGGCGCCGTCTTCCTGGTCGGCGTCACCGCCATCGCCTTCCTCGTGGTGCGCGCCATCACCCGCCCGCTGGGCCACGCCACCCGCGTCGTCACGGCGCTGGCCGAAGGCCACACCAAGATCGACATGGGCGACATCAACCGTCGCGACGAGATCGGCGTCCTGCTGCAAGCCATGGAGAAGCTGCGCCTCTCCGTCAGCCAGGCCTTCCGCCTGAACCAGATGGTCGACCGCCAGCCCGCCAAGGTGATGCTCTGCGATACCGACCTGAACGTCACCTACATCAACGACGCGGCCAAGGAGATCCTGGACAAGCTCAAGGACGCCATGCACTGCGAGCCCGAAGAGGTCGTCGGGCGCTCCGTCCTGTCCTTCCACAAGAACCCCGACGTGGTGAAGCGGGTCCTCTCCGACCCCAGGAACCTGCCCTACACCGGGCGCTTCACCATGAATGGCGTGGTCATCGAGAACACCGTCATCCCCATCTATGACGAAAACGGCGACTACGTCGGGCCGATGCTGAACTGGCAGGACGTCACCAAGTACGTGGACATGATCAACACCTTCCAGGAAAAGGTGCAGGTGGCGGTGAAGGAAGTCGCCTCCTCCTCGGAAAGCCTGTCCACCCTGTCCGACGACCTGAAGAACAACACCGCCAGCGTCGGCCGGGTGTCGGCCACCGTGGCCGCCGCCGCCGAGGAAGCGGGCACCAACGTCCAGACCGTGGCCTCGGCGGCGGAAGAGCTGTCGGCCTCCATCTCCGAGATCGCCCGCTCCGTCGCCCACGCCTCCGACCTGTCGACCACCGCCGCCGAGCGCATGGAGCGCGCCAAGACGGTGATCGAGGGCCTGAACGCCAACGCCCTGCAGATCGGCGACGTGGTCAACCTGATCAACGACATCGCCAGCCAGACCAACCTTCTGGCCCTCAACGCGACCATCGAATCCGCCCGCGCCGGAGACGCCGGAAAGGGCTTCGCCGTGGTCGCCAACGAGGTCAAGACCCTGGCCGGGCAGACCTCGCGCGCCACCGAGGACATCGCCAAGAAGATCGCCGAGATCCAGGGCTCCACCCAGCAGGCGGTGACGGCCATCCAGGAGATCGCCACCGCCATCGACGAGGTGCGTCAGGTGTCGGGCACCATCGCCGCCTCGGTGGAGGAACAGACCGCCGCCACCACCGAGATCAGCCGCAACATCGCCGAAGCCTCCTCGGGCACCCAGTCGGTGACGACGGAAATCTCCGATGTCGCCAATTCGGCGGCCATGGCCGAGCAGTCCTCGGAAGAGGTGCTCAATTCCGCCCAGTCGCTAAACCGCCTGGCCGGAGAGTTGACCGCCGAGGTGGAACGCTTCCTGTCCTTCATGAACGACACCAACCAGACGGCCTGACCAGACGGCCTGACACGTCGTCGGGCGGCGCCGATCACGACCGGAGGGGGAGGCCCAGGGGCCTCCCC
>CAZFRK010000325.1:0-3594 GCA_964521375.1 uncultured Rhodobacterales bacterium | reverse complement strand
CCCCGGGGCTCGCTGCCGTTGCCCACGGCGCCGACCATGGCGTCGGCGCGGCCCGGTGCCTCCAGGGCCGCCGCCAGATGCCGCGCCGCGCCGCTGGACGGGGCGCGGACGACCACCTCCTCGAAGCGGGGGCGACCCAGCCAGCGGGTGTCCAGATCGTTGGTCGCGGGGGTGAAGCGGTAAAGGGGCATGAACCCTCCTGGCACGGGAAACGCGGACGGCGGTCGCGTCGTCGGACCGTCGTGCTTCCATCCGAGAAACGAAGCGGTGAGGGGCGGGGTTGCCGGGGGCGACCGCCCGCCGCTCGCCGCCCGCCGCTCGCCGCCCGGGGTCCGTCGTCAGTCGGCGGTTTCCGGCACGCGCATGCGGGGGGCATGGACCGGCAGGCGCAACAGGAAACGGGTGCCGGTGGGGGCCTCGGGGGTGGCGTCCTCGGCGGTGCGGCTGGTCACCGAGACCGAGCCACCGAGGACGCTGTTGACCAGGTTGAAGACGATGTTCAGGCCGAGGCCGCTGCCGCCGCTGCCGCGGCGGGTGGTGAAGAAGGGATCGAAGACCCGGCTCCTTTGGTCGGCGGGAATGCCCTGGCCGTCGTCGGCGAAGACCAGTTCGACGTCCCGGTCGCCGACCGGGCGGACGGTGATCCGCATGGTGCCGCGCTGCCCTTCCGGGAAGGCATGGATGACGGCGTTCATCACGAAATTGGTCAGCACCTGGGACAGGGCGCCAGGATAGCTTTCGATCTCCAGGTCCGCCGGACAGTCGACCTCCACCCGATGGCGCGTCTTGCGCAGCATCGGGCCGAAGCTGCGCAGGACCTCGTCGATATAGGCCGACAGGGGGAAGCGGCGGCGTTCGCCGCTGGTCTGGTCGACCGCCACCTGCTTGAAGGAATGGATGAGGTCGGCGGCGCGCTGGATGTTGGTCGCCATCAGAGCGGTCGTTTCCTCGGCCTGCTCGACGAAGGTGTTGAGCTGGCTCTTGCGGATGCCCTCTCCGTTGAGGGCGACGGCCAGTTCCGCCGCCCGTTCGCGCAGGAAGGAGGCGGCGGTCAGGGTGATGCCCACCGGGGTGTTGATCTCGTGCGCCACGCCCGCCACCAACTGACCGAGGGAGGCCATCTTTTCGGCCTGGATCAGGCTTTGCTGCGTCTCCTGAAGCTCCGACAGGGCTTGTTCGGCGGCTTGCCGCGCGGCCACCAGTTCCCGCTCGCGGTGGCGTTCCTCGGTGACGTCCAGGAACACCTGGACCTGCCCGCCGTCCGGCATGGGCGTGGAGCGGACCTGAAGGTTGCGTCCGTCCGACAGTTCGATTTCCGCCGCCGACTTGTCGGGGAAGGGGGGATGGCCCTCGGACAGGCGTTGCCGGACGATCTGGGTCAGGCGCGGCGACAGGGCACCGGCGGCCAGGGCGGCGTCGATGACCGAGCGATAGGGAGTGCCGGGCGCGCGCAGCTCCATCGGCACCCGGAAGACGTTGACGGCGCGGTCGTTCCACACCAACAGGCGGTCGTCGGCGTCATAGGCGGCGAGGCCGTCGCTCATGCTGTCCAGGGTGGCTTCCAGGAGGCGGGACTTCTCGGTCGCCTCCCGCGTCCGTTCCGCCACCTGTCGTTCCAGGGAGCGGTTCAGTTCGGCCAGGTTCTCGTAGAGGACGGCGTTGTCGATGGAAATCATGACCTGGGCGGCCAGCAGGTTCAGGACCTCCAGCCGTTCTCCGGTGAAGGCGCCGCTGGTCAGAGGGTTCTCCAGGTACAGCATGCCCTTCAGCTCGGCCTGCTGGAACAGCGGCAGGCAGAGGACGCTGCGCGGACGATGGAGCATGATGTAGGGGTCGCCGGTGAACGGCCCCTCTTCCGGCGCGTCGTTCAGCACCACCGCCTCGCGGGTACGGGCGACATAGTTGAAGATGGCCCGCGAAAAGACCGGCGCCGGATCGGCGGTCCCCGTCGCCGCTCCCGTCTCCGTTTCGGCCCCGGAACCGGCCTTGGTCCCGGCCTTGGTTCCGGTCGCGATGGTCGGGGAAGAGGGAGGCGCGCCTTGGTCGTCCAGGGACACGCGGGTGCGATGCAGGCTGAAACGGTCGGCCCCGGCCTCGCCTTCCGCCTCGATGACCCAGCCGCCGTCCGTGCGCAGCATCAAGAGGCCGCGTCGCGCCCCCGCCGTGCCCAGGGTGATGCGGAGCAGGTTTTCCAGGAGGCGCGGGCGGTGGATTTCGCCCGAAATGGTCTGCGCGGCCTTCATCGCCGCCGCCAGATCGAAGCCCCGCCTCTCGGCGGTGGTCGCCGCATGGACCCGCCCGCCGCCGATGGAGAGGTCGTCGACGTCGCTCAGCTCCGTCCATTCCTCTTCCATGACGGCGGCCTTGGCCGTCGCCCCCCACAGGCGATAGCGGTAATGGGCCTGGCGCCGGTAGGCGGAGGCGATCATCGGTCGACCGCGCTGTTCATGGAAGGCGGCGGCGATCTCGTTGATGAGGGCCTCTTCGTGGGTGAAGCCGCTGTCGTGGGCGGTCTTGATGGCCTGGTCGTAGAATTCGGCGGCGCGCAGGGTGTGGCCGCCGAGGCGGGCTTCCTCGGCCTGGAGCAATCGCAGCCGGTGCAGGGTGTTGGATGGATTCAGGGCGGCCCAACGCCGCATCCGGCGCAGCGTTCGCCGGATCAGGGCCAAGCGCCGGGGGACGCTAGTCGCCGACGGATCGCGGGCGTGGGCGACGGCGCCGTAGAACGCCAGGGTGACGCTGACGAAGCTGCCGTGCAGGGAGGGCAGGTGGGGGCGCAGCCGGGCCAGGGCCAGCCGTGCCTCGGTGAAGTCGCCGAACACCAGACAGAGCAGGATCTTGGCGCTCTGGGTAAGGACCAGCATCACCACGTCGTTCTGCGCCACCAGCCGGGGAGTGGCCCGGGTCTCGTCGAAATGCTCGCCGGTCAGACGGCAGGGACCGGGGCGTGGCTTGGTCAGATTGTCCAGGGTCTGGGCGACGCAGTTCAGGTAGGGGGTCGTCCAATCGTTGTTGTGGCGGCGTGCCGCCTCCCGGGCGAAGGCGACATCGCGTTCGATGGTGGCCAGATCGACGCCGCATTGTAGGCCCGCTTCCACATAGCCGGTGATGGCATAGGCCGCCGAGGCCAGATCCCCGGACTCCTCCGCCCCCCTATGGACGTCCATCAGGCGGTCGCGCACCGACCGCAGGGGGTCTCCCCAATGGGCCGTCTCCCCGGCGGCGACCAGCGTGATCTGCGCCGACATGTCGCTGTCGGGATGCTCGGCGGCGATCTCGGAGGCGCGGTTTCCGTAACGGTAGGCCAGTTCCTCGCGCCCGCCGGTTCCCGCCACCATGGCATAGGCCGCGTAGGCGAAGGCGATGTAGATGGGGCGGGACGTTTCCGCGGCGACGCTCATCAAGCGTTCGGTCGCCACCGGCAACAGGGCTGGGCGGGACAGGGCCAGGGCGGAAAAAATGGAGGCCAGGATGCGCATCGCGGCGTCGGCGCGGGGGTCGAAATCGCGCCCCAGGATGCCGACCGTCTTGTCCAGACGCCCGGCCAGAAGTGACAGGCGCAGGCGGACCAGCAGGCCGCCCAACCGACCGACC
>CAZFRK010000324.1:0-3605 GCA_964521375.1 uncultured Rhodobacterales bacterium | reverse complement strand
CCTGATCCTGGGTCGCCGACAGCGACCCCTGCATATTGGGCAGGGCGACGTTGGCGATGGTCGTGTCCAGCGCCTGCATGACCGTCGCCAGCATGATGGACAGGGTGATGAAGACCCTGGTCATGCCTTGCGGAAGGTCCGGGGCCGCCACCGAGGGCGTGGCGGCCGAAGTGGACGTGGTGGTCACTGCGCCGCCTTCGCGGCGCGGACACCGACCCATTCGGCGACCTTGGCCAAGGGACCGGGCAAGGAGTCCTCATGCCCGGTATGCACATCCACCTCGGCGCTCATGCCGACTCGTAGCGGCGGCGCGCCGTCGTCCAGCTCCAGGCCGACACGCACCGGAACGCGCTGCACCACCTTGACCCAGTTGCCCGAGGCGTTCTGCGGCGGCAACAGCGAGAATTCGGCCCCGGTGGCCTGGGCGATGGACCGCACGCGCCCCCGGAACACCCGATCGGGATAGGTGTCGACCCGCACCTCGACGGGCTGGCCGTCGCGCATCCAGGTCAGGTCCGTTTCCTTGAAGTTGGCCTCGATCCAGACGTCGCCGGTGCCGACCAACGTCAGCGCCGTCTGACCGGCGGCGACCGTGTCGCCGGGATCGGGCAGATGGCCGGCGACGCCGTCTACGGGCGCCCGGACCGCGGTGCGCGACAGATCCAGGCGGGCCGCGTCGAGGGCGGCGCGGGCCTGGCGAACGGCGGGATGCGCCGACACGTCGATGGGCGGTTCTCCGCCCAGTCGGGCGGCGATGCGGGCCAGGTCCTGACGGATGATGGCGAGCCGCTGGCGGGCGGACTCCGCAGCCTGCCGCGATTCGTCCAGACCGCTTTCCGAGACCACGTCGCGACGGGCCAGCTTGTCCCGTCGTCCCAGTTCCTTTTCGGCGTAGGCCAGCGTGGTGCGCGCCAGATCCAGCTCGGCGAGCTTCTCGCGATAGCTTGCCTGCAATTCCTCGATCTCGGTGCGCGCGGCGTCCAAACCGGCCTCCGCGCGTTCGACGGCGATGCGGAACGGCGCGGCGTCGACGCGCAACAGGTCCTGGCCCGCCGTGACCGGCTGGTTCTCGGAGACGGCCACCGTCAGGACCCGCCCTGAGACCTCCGGCGCGACGGAAATGATCGGCGCCTTCACATAGGCGTTGTCGGTGGAGACCACGTCGCCGCCGCTCAGCCAAACGCCCCCGCCGACGGCGAGGGCGGCGACCGGCAGGCCGACCATCAGGAGCAGACGCAAGGCGCGGCCCCGGCGAAAGGACCCGGGAGGGGCGTCAGTCATCGGTTCCGGTCCCTTTCTCGACGGCGTCGGTTTCGGCGGCCAGCAGGTTGCTCTTGATGGTCAGGAACAGGTCGATGAGGCGTTCGCGCGTCTCCTCGTCCAGGCCCGCGAAGGCGTCCTCGCGGGACCCGGCGGCGCGCCGCCACATCTCTTCCACCATCGGCTTGCCCGCCCGCGTGAGGTACAGGCGAACGGCCCGGCGGTCCCGCGGATCGGGACGGCGTTCGACCAGACCGGCCTCGACCAGCTTGTCGACCGTGCGGCCCAGCGTGATGGGCTGCACTTCCAGGATGTCGGCTAGGCATACCTGATTGATGCCCTCGTTGCGCGACAGATGGGCCAGGGTCTTGGCCTGCGCCTCGGTCAGGCCAAGCGGGGCGAGGCGGCGCATGGCGTTGCGGCGCCACAGGCGGGAAACTTCGGACAACAGCATGCCGAAGGTGCGTTCGGGGTTGGCGGGCACGAGATCCTCGCGAGCGTTATAATAAGCAAGACTTATAATGTTGTTCGCTAACAAAAAGCGCAAGGGCGTATCCGCCCGCCCCGCGCCCCCTTTTCCAAAAAATCAGACGCCTGGCGGCGCCGACTGATCACCGTTCAACCGCAAAGATACCTATTGCCTACATATTTTCTCTCTTGGCGCATGTATAACCGGATCTATCCTGATGGCATCGTCGAACGGCATGAAATGAATGGGACGCCTCGGGACACGCGCCGCGAACGCGACCCGAGGCGATAGGGAGAGAAAGCATGGCCATATCTCGGGATACCCACCGCATGGGTCCATTCGAACGCCTGTCGGGGCATATCCACCTGGCCGGCAAATTCCGCATCATGCTGGGAGCCATGCTCCTGGGCCTGGGACTGGTCGCCGTCTTCAACCTGATGGCGCTTCGGGCGCAGTTGGAAGAGGCCCACCTCCAAAAAACCCGCAGCGTGGTCGAAGCGTCCGTCCAGGTCCTGGAGCACTTCCAGACCGCCGCCGCGATGGGCCTGATGGACGTCGCCACGGCCCAGGAACAGGCCAAGACCATCCTTCGCGACATGCGCTACGAAGGGGAGGAGTACCTGTGGATCCAGACCACGGATCACCTCATGGTCATGCACCCCATCAAACCGTCCATGAACGGGCAGAACCTGAAGGATCTGAAGGACCCGAACGGCAAGCCCTTCTTCGCCGAGATGGTCTCGGTCGTCGAAAGGTCCGGCGCCGGCATGGTGACTTACTATTGGCCGAAGCCGGGATTCGACGAACCGGTGGAGAAGATCTCCTACGTCGCCGGGTTCAAGCCATGGGGCTGGATCGTCGGTTCGGGCGTCTATACCGACGACGTGCAGGCCATCTTCTGGGACAAGGCGCGCACCAACATCGCCTTCGTCGCCGTCATCGTGATCCTGGTCGGCGGCGTTTCCTGGATGTTCAGCCGCACCACGGCGGGGCCGCTGGCCCGTATGTCCGACGTCATGCACCGCATCGCCGAAGGGGAGACGCGGCTGACCGTTCCGGGCGCCGGGCGCCGCGACGAGGTCGGCGCCATGGCGGAAAGCCTGGAGATCCTGCGCGGCGCCGTCGAACAAGCCTTCCGCCTGCGGCAGATGGTCGACGTCCAACCCGCGCGGGTGATGATGTGCGACCCCGACACCCTGGAAATCACCTACCTGAACAAGGCCGCCGAGGAGATCATCCGCCGGATGAACCATCCCATCGCCCATGAGACCGGCAGTCTGGTCGGGCGCAACATCAACTCCTTCCACAAGAAGCCCGAGATGGTGGAGAGGCTGCTGAAGGACCCCTCCAACCTGCCCTTCAAGGGCAAGTTCACCATGGGCGGCATCACCGTCGAAAACCACGTCAACGCCATCTATGACCGCGACGGCACCTACCTCGGCCCCATGCTGAACTGGGACGACGTCACCAAGTACGTGCAGATGGCCGATGACTTCGAAAAGAAGGTCAGCGCCGTCTCCAAGCATGTGGGCGAATCCTCGCGCCGCATGGAGGAGTTGGCCGCCGGAATGGCCGAGGCCGCGCGCTCGACCAGCGAGCGGTCGGGCAGCGTCGCCGCCGCCGCCGAGCAGGCCACCACCAACGTCGAGACGGTGGCCGCCGCGTCGGAAGAGCTGTCGGCCTCCATCGAGGAGATCGGCCGCCAGGTCGGCACCGCCGCCGAGATCGCCCGCGCCGCCGTCTCCGAGGCCGCCACCGCCAACGAAACGGTGGGCGGCCTCGCCGAGGCCACCGAGCGCATCGGCGAAGTGGTCAAGCTGATCTCCGACATCGCCGACCAGACCAACCTGCTGGCGCTCAACGCCACCATCGAGGC
>CAZFRK010000323.1:0-3617 GCA_964521375.1 uncultured Rhodobacterales bacterium | reverse complement strand
CGGGCGGCGACGGCTTCAGGATCACCTGGAACTGGTAATAGTGCTGCAGCCGGTTCGGGTTTTCGCCATAGCGGCCATCCGTCGGTCGGCGCGACGGCTGCACATAGGCGGCCTTCCACGGCTCGGGACCGAGCGCACGCAAGGTCGTCGCCGGATGGAAGGTTCCCGCGCCCATCTCCATGTCGTAGGGCTGGAGAATCACGCAGCCCTTGTCGGCCCAGAACTGCTGAAGCGTGAGGATAAGGCTCTGGAAAGAGCGGTTGGGGGCGCCGGGTGCGGGCATGGGGCGAGTCTCGCTGGAAAACCTGCGGAAAATGGGAAGCCGAAAGCTAGCCGCCGGTCCCCATGGGGTCAAAGGCTTTTCGCGGGCGCCGCGCGCGGGTGCCCGCGCCTAGTCCTTGGCCTTCCAACCGCAACTGCAAGCCGAACCGGGGGCCACGTAGTTGCCGCAGGAGGGACATTGGATCAAATCCACCGTCTTCACCTCTTCACCGCGCGGCGGCTGGCCGGTGCGCGCCCGCACCGCGTCCTCGGCGGCCCGACGCACGCGGTCGGCCCGGCTGGGACCGGCCACGCCGTCGCGCTTGGAGAGAGCGGCCTTCTTGAAGACCATCCACACCAGGAAGACGACACCGACGGTAAAGAGGAGTTTCCAGACCATTGCTTCAGTTCGCTTCCAAGGCCGCGTCGAGGGACAGGCCCTGACGCAGGACCTTGTCGGCGGCCATGGTGTACCCACCGTCGTCGTCATGCAAGACCAGTCCCGCCCGCAGGGTCAGGGGCGTCTTGCGCCCCTTGACCGCGCGGACGATGACGCGCTTGGCGGCTTGGCCCCGACGCGGCCACAGGGGAATGACCTCGACCGCGCCCGCTTCCCCGGACAGCGCCGCCAGGATGGCGTCCAGGCGGTCGGCGCGATGAATGACGCAAAGGGTCCCGCGTGGCTTCAAGGCCCGCAGGCAGAAGGCCAGCCAATCGGCCAGCGGAACGGTTTCGCGGTTGGCGGCCTCGCGGCTCTCGAAGGGGCTGGAGGTCCCGCCTTCGTGATAGGGCGGATTGCTCAGGACCAGATCGTAGTCCTCCTCCGGCACCGGCGGCGGATCGGCGGTCACGTCGCCGCGGATAAGGCCCGCGTGACGCCGCCAGCCGTTCAGATCCACCGACCGCTCGGCCAGGGCGGCGTGCTCCTCCAGGGCCTCCAGTCCGTGCACCCGTCCCCGGCACAGGCGGGACAGCAGACAGAGCATGACGGCCCCGGTCCCGGCGCCGACGTCCAGCGCCGTCTCCCACCCCGTGGCGGGCGCGGCGGCGGCCAGCAGCACGGGGTCGATGGCGACGCGGTAGCCTTCCGCGGGCTGCAACAGACGCACCCGTCCGTCGAGCAGCGCGGTCTCCCGCGCCGTGCTGACGAGATCACTCATGATCGGCCCGGAACTCCTCGAGAAGACGGCGGGCGCGGGGAGCGTCGTCGTCGGCGACCATCAGGCGGCGCGGCAGGACGCCCAGGGACCCTTCGGCGACCGAGGTGAAGCCGTCCAGCTCCAGCGGCTCGATGCCGTGCGCCAGAAGCTCGGCCCGCAGCGCCGACAAAAGGACCACATCGTTGGTACGCAACACTTCAATCACCCATCAAGTCCCTCTTCCGGCCCAGCCCCCGGCGCCGTCCCCGGCCCCTCGTCCCGGGACGCGCGGACACGCGCCGACCAACCGCTAACGGCTTGACCCGCGCGGCGCCACGCTCCTATGCTCCCGTGGCCTTCGCCAGACGTCAAGGCGCGGTCCCCGCCCGCGCGGATCGCCCCCGCCCCTCTACGGATGAATACGGTGTCCAACGCCTCTCCGACCGCCCAGCCCGACGCCCCGGATGCCCTGTCGACGCTCCTGTCGCTGGTCGACGAAGACCTGAGGAAGGTCAACGAGACCATCGTCGCCCGGATGCAAAGCCCGGTGGCGCTGATCCCGCGACTGGCGGGCCATATCGTCGCCGCCGGCGGCAAGCGCCTGCGTCCGCTGCTGACCCTGGCGACGGCGCGCATGTGCGGCTATTCGGGCGACGACCACGTCAAGCTGGCGACCTGCGTCGAATTCATCCACACCGCCACCCTGCTGCACGACGACGTGGTCGACGAAAGCGACCTGCGCCGGGGCCGCGACAGCGCCAACGCCATCTGGGGCAACAAGGCGCCGGTGCTGGTCGGCGACTTCCTGTTCTCGCGCGCCTTCGAACTGATGGTCGAACCGGGCAACCTGCCGGTGCTGGCGATCCTGTCGCGCGCCTCCTCGGTCATCGCCGAGGGCGAGGTGGCCCAGCTCATCACCGCCAACGACATCGACACCACCGAAGCCGCCTATATGGACGTCATCCAGGGCAAGACCGCCGAACTCTTCGCCGCCGCCTGCAAGGTGGGCGGCGAGATCGCCGGGCGCTCCGAGGCGGAGAACCAAGCGCTCTACGACTACGGCGACAATCTGGGCATCGCCTTCCAGCTGGTGGACGACTTCCTGGACTATTCCGCCAAGCAGGAGGACCTGGGCAAGGCGATCGGCGACGACTTCCGCGAAGGCAAGATCACCCTGCCCATCATCCTGGCCGTCCAGGCGGCGACGGACGAGGAGCGGGCCTTCTGGAAGCGCACGGTCGAGGACCTGGACCAGCGCGACGAGGATTTGGCCCAGGCGCGCGCCCTGATGGAGCGTCACGGCACGCTGGAGGCCACCCGCGAGCGCGCCCGCCTGTACGGCGCCAAGGCGTCCGAGGCCCTGTCCGGCTTCCCCGACGGTCCCTTCAAGCAGGCGCTGGACGGCATCGTCGACTTCTGCGTCGACCGCGCCTACTGATCCGCCCTCGGCCCAGGAATCGCGCCCTTTCCGACGGTTTAAAAAATGTTGCGGAGAGGGCTTGCGTGGGGGTCCGGGAGGCGCTATAAGACGCCCCTCGACGACGCGGGGAGCCTTCCCGAAGGCCCTGGAAAGACAAGCGTCGATGGGACCGCCGGAGTGTAGCTCAGCCTGGTAGAGCACCGTCTTCGGGAGGCGGGGGTCGTAGGTTCGAATCCTGCCACTCCGACCAACAAAAGGCCATCGGCGCCCGCCGGTGGCCTTTTCGTTTTTGCCGCGCCCGGCGGCCCCGTATAAGCTAACCCTACACCGATGAGTCGAGACGCGGAGCCAACCGCGCCGAACGGGAGGAGGCCCCATGGGTGACGACACCCACCCGAAGGACGGACCCGCGCCGGGCGCGGATGTCCCGATAGAGGTTCTATACGCCGAAGCCGTCGACCAGATGCAGCAAGGCATCGCCATCTTCGACGCCGACCTGCGCCTGCGCTTCGCCAACAAGCGGACCTTCGATCTTTTGAATGTCCCCGACCGCATGCGCGTCATCGGGACGCCCTTCGCCGACTTCATCCGCATGAACGCCGAACGCGGCGAATACGGTCCCGGCGACGTGGAAGCGATGATCGCCGAGCGGGTCGAGCGGGCACGAAATTTCACGGCCCACGAATTCGACCGCGAACGCCCGGACGGTTCGGTCCTGCGCGTGGTCGGGCGTCCTTTGCCGTCGGGCGGCTTCGTCACCACCTGGACCGACGTCACCTATCGCATCCGCGCCGCCC
>CAZFRK010000322.1:0-3643 GCA_964521375.1 uncultured Rhodobacterales bacterium | reverse complement strand
ACCTTCTTCAGGCCGAACGCCTTGTGCAGCGGCCACAGCGCCACGGCCAGGATGGCGGTGGTGCAGTTGGGGTTGGCGATGATCTTGGCGTCGCCGATGGCTTGCGGATTGATCTCGGGGATCACCAGCGGCTTGTCGTCGTCGTAGCGGAAGGCCGACGAGTTGTCGATGACGGTGACGCCGCGCGCGGCCAGCCGCGGGGCGAATTCCTTGGCGAAATCACCGGACACGGCCATCAGCGCGATGTCGCACTCGGCCACGGCGTCGACGGTGAAGGCCTCGATGGTCTTGGTGCCGGTGGGAGTGTCGATGGTCTTGCCGGCCGACCGCTGGGACGCGAAGACGCGCAGGTCGCTCAGCGGGAACGCGCGGTCGTGCAGCACGTTCACCATCTCCTTGCCCACGGCCCCGGTCACGCCGACGACGGCGACCTTGGGACCAGAAGCCACATAATCAGACATAATGGAAGTGTTCCCATTTCCGTGAATCGAAAGGCGGGTTTATAGCAGACCGCCCGCCCGTTGTTAACCGCCTCTCAAGGGGCGACAGTCGTCGGCCCCAGGCGCGGCGCCGAAACATGGGCGGTCGAAATACGGAACGCCCCTCGCCCCGGTCGGGCTGCGAAAGAGTGTCCCTTCGCCCCCTAGAACGTCGCCCGCTGGACGAAGCCCGTCTCGGCCGGCGAGGCGTCCGGCGCGGTGTCGATACGGGTCACGCGGGCCGCCGGAGGGCCGTCGTGACAGCGGCGCAGCAGCTCGGCGACCGCGTCCTCCGGCCCGTGGACCAGGGCCTCCACGGTGCCGTCGGCACGGTTCCGCACCCATCCGGACAGCCCCAGACTCCGCGCCTGCTCGACGGTCCAGCCGCGATACCAGACGCCCTGGACGCGCCCGTGAACGCGGAAACACAGGGTCTTGAAAGTCGTGCCGGTCATGATCCTGGGTCCAATTGTCCATCCCTCCCGCTCCCAGCCTCGTCCGCGGCGACGGCGGAGACAAGTCCTTTTCCCCTCAGCAACTGGCCCGCGTCTTGCCATTGTCGCCCGCGCCGTCCCTACATACCCTGGTTGTGGCAGCTCGGGGAGAACGACGATGCGTCGAATCCTGCTCACGGTCTTGTGCGCTCTGACGCTCGGCGGCACCGCGCGCGCGGAACCGCCCGCCGCCCTGACCCTGGTCACCGGCGACGATTTCACGCCGTTCAGCGACCAGGGCATGGTCGGCGGCGGCTTGGCGACGGAAATCGTCACCAAGGCCTTCGCCCGCGCCGGATTGCAGGTCCGCGTCGTGCGCGAACCATGGAGCCAAGGCTACGCCCGCGCCCTGTCGGCGGAGGTCGACGGCACCTTCCCCTATTACCCGACGCCGGAACGCGAAGCGGAGATGCTCTATTCCGAGCCGATCTTCGTCACCGCGCAAAAGGTGTTCTGGAACCAGCGCCATGCGCGCCCGATCCACGACCTGGACGACCTGAGCGGGGCGAGCCTGTGCCTTCCCATGGGCTACGCGCCGCCGCCCGACATCATCGATCTGATCCGCGATGGGCTGATCCGCCGCGTTCAGCCCGACGACATGACCGATTGCTTCCGCCTGCTCCGCGACGGCGGGGTCGATTACGTCGTGACCAGCGTCCATCAGGCCAACGAGCGCATGTCGGCGGTCAATATCGCCCTGAGCGACACGGGCATTTCGAACTTCACTCTCGACCGCAGCACGCTGCACCTGATCGTCTCGCGCTCGCTGCCCCAAGGCCCGGCCATCCTGCGCGCCTTCAATAGCGCGTTGGCGGAGATGATGGCCGACGGCACCTACGAAACCATCGTCGGCCATTTCCTGGGCGCCGAGGCGTTGCGCCGGGCGCGGTTTTCCTATCCGCCCTGAGACGTCCGCTCCGGAACGGACCGGCCAGGGTCCGAAAACGGAAAGGCCGGAGCGGTCGCCGCTCCGGCCTTCTTCCATCCTGATCGCGGGCGAACCTATTCGAATTCGATGATGATCTGGTCGACGGCGAGGCTGGCGCCGTTTTCGGCGTGGATTTTTCCGACGACGCCGCCGCGTTCGGCGCGCAGGACGTTTTCCATCTTCATGGCCTCGACGACGGCCAGCTTCTCGCCCGCGTGGACTTCCTGCCCTTCGGCCACGTCGACGCTGACCAGCAGGCCCGGCATGGGGCTGAGCAGGTACTTGGACATGTCCGGCGGTTCCTTGATGGGCATCAGCGTGTCCATCGCCGCGGCGATCGGCTCCAGCACCACCACGGCGGCCACCGCGCCCTGGTGGAACAGGCTGTAGCCCACCCCCACCTTGTCGATCTGCACCACCAGCGCGTGGTCGTCCACGTGGCCTTCCCACAGCGGCGCCCCGAAGGTCCAGTCCGAGGACACCTTGTGGTCCCGGCCCCCGGTATGGACCAGCCAGCCGCCGTGCCTGTCGTCGGCGCGGATCGCCACCTCGTGGTAGGCGTCCTCGCCCATCTTCACCACGTAGCGGTCGCCGACCTTGCGCTCATGCCCCTTCAACTGCCCGGAGATGGCCGCCGCGCGGGTCGTTTCCAGGTGATGGACGGCGGCGGCCACGCACACCAGGACCGTCGGGTCCTCCGGCGGCAGGTCGCTGGCGTGGAAGCCGTCGGGATATTCCTCGGCGATGAAGTTGGTCGTCAGCTTGCCGTCCACGAACCGCTGCTTGCCGAGCACGCTGGCCAGGAACGGGATGTTGTGGCTGATGCCCCGGATGTAGAACTCGTCCAGCGCCGTGCGCATATGCTTGATCGCCAGATTGCGCTCGATCCCGTAGGTGATCAGCTTGGCCACCATGGGGTCGTAGAACATGGAGATCTCGCCCCCGTCCTGGACGCCCGTGTCGACGCGCACCGTCGCGCTTTCCTTCGGCGGGATGTAGCGCACCAGACGCCCCGTCGACGGCAGGAAGTCGCGATAGGGGTCTTCGGCGTAGATGCGGGCTTCCATCGCCCAGCCCTTCAGCTTGATGTCGGACTGCCGGAGGGTCAGCTTTTCCCCGGCGGCGATCTTGATCATCCATTCCACAAGGTCGACCCCGGTGATCAGCTCGGTCACCGGATGTTCCACCTGCAGGCGGGTGTTCATTTCCAGGAAGTAGAAGTTGCGGTCGCCGTCGACGATGAATTCCACCGTGCCCGCCGACTTGTAGTCCACCGCCTTGGCCAGGGCCACCGCCTGGGCGCCCATGGCCTGACGGGTCGCCTCGTCCAGGAACGGGCTCGGCGCCTCCTCGATCACCTTCTGGTGGCGGCGCTGGATGGAGCATTCGCGCTCGCCCAGGAAGATGCAGTTCTCGCCGTCCGACAGCACCTGGATTTCGATGTGCCGCGGCTGCCGCACGAACTTCTCGATGAAGACACGGTCGTCGCCGAAGGAGGACCGCGCCTCCGAGGTGGCGCGCTCGAAGCCGTCGCGCGCCTCGTCGGCGTCATGGGCCACCCGCATGCCCTTGCCGCCGCCGCCCGCCGACGCCTTGATCATCACCGGGAAGCCGATCTCGGTGGCGATCGTCACCGCTTCCTCGGCGTCCTTGATGATGCCCATGAAGCCCGGCACCGTCGACACCCCGGCCTCGGCGGCCAGCTTCTTCGACGTGATCTTGTCGCCCATGGCCTCGATGGC
>CAZFRK010000321.1:0-3673 GCA_964521375.1 uncultured Rhodobacterales bacterium | reverse complement strand
CGACGAGGTCAGTGGCAACGCGGGCCTGATCCTGCCGGGCGACTACGTGGACCTGATCCTGACCCAGGCGCTGGGGTCCGAACAGGGACCGGATCACCGCATCGTCAGCGAGACGGTGTTGTCCAACGTGCGCATCATCGCCGTTGGACGCACCATCCGCGTCAATCGTGCCGCGGACGACAACGAGGAAGAGATCCGGGCTTCGGCCAAGGCACGGACCACGACGCTGGAGGTCCGACCGTCGGAAGCGGAAATCGTCGCCGTCGCCGCGCGCCTGGGCACCCTGTCCCTGGCCCTGCGTAGCCTGGCGACCCTGCAAAGGCCTGAGGACCGCGGTATCGGAGACGACACGACGACGCGAACCGGAGCCCCTGTCTGGGGCGAGGACGTCTCCGCCGCTCGACGTCTGGCCGTTCCCGAGGCTCCGAAAGTGCTCCGGCCCGCCGTCCGCTCGGTTGTCCGCGTCATCCGGGGTTCCAAGGACGCCGAGGAAATCCGGGGCGACGCCCAGGGTAGCGCCGCGCCGACCGCCACCCTCTCCTCGGTTCGCTGAGACCAGAGCCCGTCTTGCCGACCCGCCGCCCGAGCGAGCGGGTCACGGTCCCGGCTCCGGGACCAGATCAAGGAGCGCGTAGAGTGACAGTGGTTAATGTGAAGGGGCTTCTGGCCGCCGCCCTCGTCATCCTGATGACCCTCGCCCATTCCTCCGCCCACGCCGAGGACGACCCCGTGCTGCGGCTGGCCCAGGGAGAGGGCACGATCATTCACCTGGATGAACCGGCGGCCACCGTTTTCGTGGCCAACCCGTCCATCGCCGACCTTCAGGCCCCCTCCGGCGACGCCTTCTTTATCCTCGGCAAGCGCAGCGGCCGGACCACCGTCTATGCGCTGAGCAACGATAACCGCATCCTGTTCGCCCGCGGCGTCGAGGTCGGGCACAACGTCAGCCAATTGACCGACCTGCTGCGGCAGCGGTTTCCCGGCACCGATCTGAGCCTGTCTTCGGCCCCCGGCTCGCTGATGGTCAGTGGCGGCGTGGACACGCCCGAAGAAGCCCAGGCGATCGTCGGGACCCTGGCCTCGACGCTGGGCGAGGACGAAAAGATCGTCAACCGCCTGACCATACGGTCGCCGACCCAGGTGCACCTGCGGGTCCGTATCGCCGAGGTATCGCGCGAGGTCACGCAGGTCCTGGGCATCAACTGGGGGTCCATCTCCGCCAAGGGCAACTGGGCGGGCGGCTTGCTGTCAGGGCGCGGCTTCGTCGACGGCACGGGCAATCTGCTGCGCGACGGGCAAGGCTCCTGGTCGATGCTGGCCGGGTTCATCACCGACAACATCAACATCACCGCGCTGATCGATGCCCTGGACCAAGAGCGCATGCTGACCGTCCTGGCCGAGCCGAACCTGACCGCCGTCTCCGGCCAGACGGCCAGCTTCCTGGCCGGTGGCGAATTCCCGATCCCGGTCGGCCAGGACAACGACACGATCTCCATCGAGTTCAAGCCCTTCGGCGTCGCCCTGGACTTCACGCCGACCGTCATCGCCAAGGATCGGATCACCCTGAACGTCCGACCAGAGGTCAGCGAGCTGAGCGAAAACAACAGCATCGATATCGGCGGCCTGCGCATTCCAGGTTTGACGGTGCGCCGCGTCGAAACCACGGTCGAACTGGCGAGCGGCCAGAGTCTGGCCATCGGTGGCCTGCTGCAGGACAACCTTCGCGACGTGGTCTCCAGCCTTCCGGGCCTTGGGGACCTTCCGGTCCTGGGACGCCTCTTCACCTCGACGGACTATCTCAACAACAAGACCGAACTGGTGGTGATCGTCACGCCTTATATCGTGCGACCGACCGACCCTGGCGACCTCAAGACCGCCGCCCAAACGCTGCGTCCGGCCTCCGACGTGGAATTCATCGTCCACAACCGCCTGCGGATCGATCCCCTGGACTCCGACCTGCCGCGCCTGAGTGGCGATGCCGGCTTCATCTACTGAGGACCGCTTCATGACCCGCCGTTCCCTCTCCCTGGCTTTCACCCTGATCGCCGCCGCCTTGCTGGCCGGTTGCTTCCCGCGCCCGGATTTCAGCGGCCTGCCGGACATGTCGTCGGTCACGGTCGGCACTTGGCGGGAACGGCTGTCGCTGACCATGCCGCCGCGTCCCAGGGACGAGCGGACAGCCCGCCTGACCAGCTTCCTGGAGGGACTGCCGGACAGGGCCACCCCGCGCTACCGCGTGTTGGTGCCCGCCGGGGACGACGCCGCGCTCTACCGCGAGTGGGCCGTGGCCCTAGGCGCCGACGGCAGCCGCCTGTCGGTGGTCACCCAGGCCGCGGGAACGGAACCGGAGTTGGCCGTCACCGCCTCCGCCGTGACCCTGCCCGACTGCCAATCCATGCTGCTGGCGCCCACCCACGTCCAGCATGACAACCGGGCCACCTTCGCTTTCGGCTGCGCCACGCGCGGCAATCTGGCGGCCATGATCGACGATCCGGCCGATCTGATCGCGCCGTCCGACTTCGGCGGCGGCAACGCCGCACGGGACACCGCCGCGGTGCGCCGCTACCTGAACGACGAGACCAAGCCGCTGAAACAAGCGACTCAACTCAATGCCAAGTGAGATCCGCGGGGACCGCCATGTCCGTCATTGACAACCTGACCATGCGACAAGGCTCGAAAATTTCCCACGCCGAACTGGTCGCCGTTCTGTCCGATCCGGTGTCCACCGAGGCCGTGCGCCACTACGTGCTGCAAACCATGCTGCCGCATACGGTGGTGGAAACCGGCGCCATCGACCGCATGATCGAGCTGCTCAGCCAGATGGAGCGACAGCCGCGCCACATCATCGTGGACATCTCAGAGTCCTCGATGCCGCTGTCCGACCTGACACGTCTGGCCGAAGTCTGCGAGCCCCACGTGTCGGTCATCGTCATCGGCGAACGCAACGACGTCGGTCTGTTCCGGGACCTGCTGCGCATGGGGGTCTCTGACTATATTTCCAAGCCTCTGAACCCGGAACTCCTGCAACGCTGCATCCATATCGACGAGGCCAGCACCACCCACCACGAGCCGGTCCAAAAGGCCCGTACCGGCAAGGTCATGACCTTCGTCGGCGCGCGGGGCGGCGTCGGCACCTCGACGGTGGCGGCCAACACCGCCTGGTTCATGGCCCAGTCGGCGCGCCGCCGGGTCGCCCTGATCGACTTCGACCTGCACGGCGGTCAGGCCGCCCTGCTGTTGGGCGCCGAGCCGAACAACGCCCTGGTCGAGGTCCTGGACAACGTCGCGCGCCTCGACCCGCAATATATGGAACGCACCCTGACCCAGATCGGCGACCGCCTGTTCCTGCTGTCCGCCGACCTCGACCTGACCGAGGACTACACGCCGTCGACGACCGCCGTCGAACGCATCCTGGAAGTCCTCTGCCACCATTTCCATTATGTCATCGTCGACCTGCCGTCGCGGGCGGGCTACCTGAGCCAGTACGTGCTGGAGCATTCGCACGCCATCACCATCATCGCCGACCCCTCCGTGCGCTCGGCCCGCGAGACGGCCCGCCTCATCCGCCTCGCCGAGGCGCGGGACAGCGTCAATCCGCCCAAGGTCCTGCTGAATTCGCCCTGGCAACCCAACAAGGGCAACCTGCGGCCCGAGGACTTCCAGCAAGCCGTGG
>CAZFRK010000320.1:0-3689 GCA_964521375.1 uncultured Rhodobacterales bacterium | reverse complement strand
TGTAGCCCTTGGCCGTCTCGATCTGCGTGCACAGCATGTCGATGGCGTAGATGTCCGCCGCCGTGCCCGCCTTCGGGATCATGATCAGGTCGATCTTGTCGCCCGCCTGCTCCATGATGTCGACCACGTCGCGGTAGCAGTAATGGGTGTCGAGGCCGTTGATGCGGATGGAGACCGTCTTGCCGGTCCAATCCAGGTCATGCAGGGCCTCGATGATGTTCTTGCGGGCCTGTTCCTTCAGGTCCGGGGCGACGGCGTCCTCCAGGTCCAGGAACACCACGTCGGCGTCGCCCTGCGCCGCCTTTTCCAGGAAACGGGTGTTGGAACCCGGAACGGCCTGTTCGGAACGGTTCAGGCGGGCCGGCGCCTGCTCGACGATCTTGAAGCTCATGGACGGTTTTCTCCCTGGGTCCGAGGGTAAGATTAATTCGGTAGCGGACCTTCGCCGGAAATTTTCAGAAAGTCAATGTTGCGGCGCGAAACCGTTGGACCGCCCGTCACAGGCGATCACCGATCCCGCCGTGACCGCCGCGCAGGCGCCTGACCAGCGCCTCGTAGGCGGGTTCGTCGTCGGGCGTCAGAAGGCCGTGGCGCACCGCGAAGTCGAGGATCACCAGATTGACGTTGAACTTGAAGTCGTCGGTCTGGCGCACCGTCTCCAGCACACGCTCGGCGGGCCACAACATGAACTCCGCCATCTCGCCGTCGGTGTTGCGCGGCGTGAAGTCGGGCGGAAGCTCGATGTCGTAAACGTACATGGTGTCCAGTTTCAGGCCGAGCGCCCCCTCGAAACAATAGGTGACGGCCCCGGCGCCGACCGCGCGTCCGGCCAGGTCCGGCGCCATGTCCGCCTCCTCCGCCGCCTCCTTCAGCAGGTTGTCGCGCAGGCTCAGCCCGGCGGGTTGCCCCCCGGCCACCAGATTATCCAGCTTGCCGGGCGCCACCGCCTTGTCCGACGCCCGACGTCCCACCCAGATATCCAGGCCGCCGTCGGCGCGGCGTACATAGCCCGACATATGGACGCCATAGGCCTTCAGTCCCAGGAAGGACACCAGCGACCGATCGACGCGGAACAGCTCCGGCTCCAGCCAGGCCATCTTGACCGCGTAGGCCTCGTCGCGCGGTTTCGGAACGGCGCCGCGCGCCACCAGCCGATCGGCGGCCTCCGCCACCGCCTCGGTCCGGCGTTCCGCGCCCTCCACGCCCTCGGCGAAGGCCACGCGGTCGGCGCCGACCCGGAAGGCGCCGCCGACCTCGGCCAGCAGGCGGGCGTTGTCGCGCCGCACCCAGCCGATGCGCCGCCCATCGGCGACGAAGGGCAGGAAACGGGCCGGGTCCCAGGCGTTGCAACGGTCCAGGTGGTCGAGATAGGCCATGGCGGCGATCCTCCGGCGGGCGCGGCGAACATCAAGGGCGGCGAAGACGGCGCGGTCGGGCGCCGTGCTCCGGGACATCCCGCCCGAGACTGGCACGCCGCTTCACCGCGCTCAATGCCGCGCCGTGCCAAAAAGAACACCTGTGCGGGCAATCACAGCGCCACGCCTCGCCTTGGCGTAGCATACGGGGGATGGGATCGGATCATTCCGGGTGAGGGGACGGGATAGGGCTTTGATCCGAACCTCCCCACGTCCTCGAACCTGATGGAGTCCCGGTACGCGCCATGACACTGCTCGCCAACATCGCCCTGACGCTTCTGTCCATCGCCATCGGCCTGTTCTTCGCCCTGCCGGTGGTGCGGGAGATGAACGACGGCGTCATGGCCGCGCTGCACGGCGCCGGTCCGGCGTCGGCGGCCATGGTCTACGTCCTGACGGTGCCCATCCTGGCGATGCTGGCGCATACGGGCTTCTTCCGGCTGCTGACCATCCTGCTCGGCACCGTCGCCGCCCTGGCGACCCGCACCTGGGTCGGCTTCCTGGAGCAGGGCCGCACGGAGGCCGCCGTCCTGCTCATGGCCGCCGCCGGGCTCGCCGCGGCCGGATTGCTCCTGGCCCTCCGCGCCTATCGCCATCGCCGACGTCGGCGGGTCGGCGACCTGACCCGCGCCCATTCGGCCATGGCCGCCGACATCGGCGCCGGACTTCGACGGCGCTACGCCGCCACGGCGCCGCAGCCGAACCAGGACACCCCCATC
Source organism: uncultured Rhodobacterales bacterium (assembly GCA_964521375.1). GTDB lineage: Bacteria > Pseudomonadota > Alphaproteobacteria > Rhodospirillales > Rhodospirillaceae > CAZFRK01. The sequence goes on along the minus strand of CAZFRK010000320.1, from coordinate 1,555 downwards.
CGTCAGGTCATCCTGGTCGAGGAACTGGTATTCGGCCTGATCGCCGAGGCCGCCTTCGCCGACGATCAGGAGGGCTACGCCCGCGTCCTGCTGGCCGGTCTGGCGGACATGGAGGAAAGCCTGGGCACAAGCAGCCGCATCGACCCCAGCGGCTACGCCGCCATCGCCTTCGCCGAGTTCAAGTCCCGCCTGGGCGGCGACCTGCGCCGCCGGGTTCCCGACGCCGCCCCGCCCCGCCGGACCCGCACCGACGTCGCGACCACGGCCTGAGCACCACCGACCCGGGGACCGTTCCGCCCGGACGCGTCCGGCGCGTCTGGCCACGCCCCCTTTCAATTCCCGCCGCTTCTGCCAGAATGGCCGCTGTTCCTATGCTTTGCACGGGGCGGGAGCCTTTCATGATCGGTCTGCTAGTCCTCACCTCGGTGGCCGGAGCCCTGACGTCCATCTGGATCGGCGGCGCCCTGGTCTACGCCAGCCGCTCGCTCGGCTGGGCCAACCTGCTCAGCCTGCCGCCCAGCGATCTGGCGCTGTTCGTCTTCGGCGCCCTGGGTCCGGTGGCGGCGCTGTGGCTGGTGGTCGGATTCGTGCAGAACGGCCTGGCGAGCCACCGGCACGAAAAGGTCCTGCGCGAACTGGCCGCCCAAACCCGCCAGACGGCGGGCCAGACCGAGGGCCAGGTGCGCACCCTCATCCAGATGCAGCAGGAAAGCCGCCGCCGCTCGCTGATCGACGGCATGGATCTGGTGCTGAAGGACCTCAACGGACAGGCCGCCGTCCTGGCCGAACGCCTGGGCATGGTCAGCGAGGACGAGGCCGATGTCCTGTGGTCGCGCACCGTGTCGGGCGACGTCTGGGCCTTCGCCTACGCCTTCCTGACCCGCGCCGTGGCCTATCCGGAATTTCCCGACCTGCTGGCCGAGCGCTTGGCCCAGGACGACATCTCCACCAGCGCCTTGCAGATCTTCCGTCGCCGCTACGACATGCTGGTCATGAGCTTCGTCCATTCGGACGCCGACAAGGTGGTGCGCGCGGTGCTGGAGGACGGCCCGCTGTCCCGCCTCAACGACCTCTTCGCCAAGGTGGACGAGCGGGCGACCCGCCTGCGCGTGGGCGAGGAGGCCGAGGCCACGCCGCCCGCCGAAACCACCGAGCCCGCCGCCGCCATCGCCGAGGCGGCCCACCAGGACGCGCCGTCCCGCGGTCGCTTCGTCTTGGACGACGCCACGCCGGACGACGCCTCCGCGTGGCCGGACGCGGAGCCGGAGGCCGAGCCGGAGCCGGTGAGCACCCGGCGACGGGAACGCCCCCGCCCGGATGCCGACCCACCGGCGCCCTGGGAGAGCAAGGAATACCTGGACCGCCGGGCCAACAAGCAGGCTCGGGAGAACCGGCGAGAGGCGGAGTCGTGGCGCGCCGCGGAACCGACCCCGCCGCCCAGCGCCGCCGACGCCGACGCCGACGCCTTCGCCCAGGAGGTCGCCGCCGCCCCCACCTTCCCCGCCGCCCCGGACCTGTCGAAGGAAGAAGACCTGGACGTCTCCATGGCTCGCCT
>CAZFRK010000319.1:0-3717 GCA_964521375.1 uncultured Rhodobacterales bacterium | reverse complement strand
CCATCTGGTCATGTCCGTGTCGGTGACCACCCGCCCGCCGCGTCCGGGCGAGGTCGACGGCGTGCACTATCTTTTCAAGACCAAGGAAGAGTGCGATCGCATGGTCGCCGAGGGCGGCTTTCTGGAACATGCCAAGGTGTTCGACAACTACTACGGCACGCCCCGCCAGCCGGTGGAGGACGCCCTGGCGGCGGGTCGCGACGTCTTGTTCGACATTGACTGGCAGGGCACCCAGCAACTGGCCCAGAACGCGCGCGAGGATCTGGTCAGCGTCTTCATCCTGCCGCCGTCCATCGAGGAGTTGGAGCGCCGCCTGCGCGGGCGCGCCCAGGACCCGGAAGAGGTGGTCGCCAAGCGCATGTCCAAGGCCAGCGACGAAATGAGCCACTGGCCCGAATACGACTACGTGATCGTCAATACGGACGTCGAGGAAAGCATCGCCCAGGTCCAGGCCATCCTGCGGGCCGAGCGGCTGAAGCGCGGGCGGCAGGTCGGCCTGCCGCAGTTCGTCAACGCCATGCGCCAGGACTGACGCGCCGCGTCGTCGTGGTCGTCGTGGTCGTCGTCTCCGGCGCCGCCGTTCGGGCGGTCATGGCGAGTCCGGGCGGGGGCGATCAGCGGGCGTCCAGGTCGACGCAGTCGTAAAGCGCCCGTCCCAGGCGACGGGTTTCCTCTTCTCCGGCGACCTTTTCCAGGCGCCCGCGGGTGATCATCGGACCGTATTGGTGTCGCTCGGCCAGGGCCGCCAGAATGGCCTCGACGTTGCCCGCGTTGAAGGCCGGCGCCGACTGCCGCCAGAAGCAGTCGCAATCCATGCGTTCCAGGGTGTCGCGGCAAAACGCCATCACCACCGGCGCCAGATCGCTGCCGGGGCTAACCGTTCCTTCCACCGCGGACTCGTCGCATCCCGCCGGCATGAGCAGGCAGAGAAGGGCGACGATTCCTCCCAGGCGGGCGCGGGTGCTTCTTTTCGTCATCAGCCCCTCATGTCGCAGGGTGCTGCCCCGTATAGTCCCCAGGCCAGCATAGCATCCTGGTGGTCGACCTCCAATCTCCCGTAAAAATGGGTGATTTTCCGGCTGGGAGACGATGCCCTTGGCCGATATACTCCGCCCGCGATGCGCAGAATGACCGTCTATATTCTTCGACAGCTCTCCTTGGGCACCGTGCTGGTCACGGTGGGCCTTCTGTGCATTCTGTGGTTGACCCAGTCCCTGCGCTTCATCGAGGTGATCGTCGGCAAGGGCGCCTCCATTGGCACCTTTCTGACCCTGACGGGCCTGCTGCTGCCAAATTTCCTGATCTACGTCCTGCCCATCGCCCTGTTCGCCGTGGTGCTCTTCACCTACGCCCGCCTGACCACCGACCGTGAACTGATCGTCATGCGGGCGGCTGGCGTGGGGCCGTTGGGGCTGGCGCGCCCGGCCCTGATCCTGGCCGCCGTTCTGACGGTGGTCGGATGGTGGCTGTCCCTGGCGGCGGTGCCCGACAGCGTGCGCGCCTTCCGCGAGCTGCAATGGACCGTGCGCAACGACGTCACCCGCCTGCTGATTCGCGAAGGCGCCTTCAACGCGGTCGTTCCCGGCGTGACGGTCTACGTGCGCGGGCGCGACGCCAACGGCCAGCTTCTGGGGCTTCTGGTCCACGACCAGCGCAACCCTTTGGAAAGCGTGACCCTGATGGCCGAAAGCGGCGCCCTGGTCGAAGGCGAGAGCGGGCCGCGCGTGCTGATGGTCAACGGCAGCCGTCAGAGCGTGGTCCGGGATACGGGCAAGCTGTCGCTGCTTTATTTCGACAGCTACACGATGGACCTCAACACCGGCGGCGCCAGTCCCGGGGATCGGTTCCGCGACGCCCGCGAGCGCGCCTTCGGGGAGCTTCTGTCCACCGACCTGGGCGACGAGGCGGGGCTCAATCCCGTCGACATCCGACGCTTCCGCGTCGAGGCCCACCAAAGGTTGGTCGGCCCGCTGTCCGCCGTCACCCTGGCCCTGGTGGCGCTGGCGGGGATCATGTCGGGCAGCTTCAACCGCCGGGGCAACGCGCGGCGGATCGGCGGAACGGTGCTGGCCATGGTCCTGGTCGAGGCGGCGGTCATCGGCGCGGGCAATCTGGCCACCAACAGTCTCTATTTCATTCCCTTGATCTATCTGGCCGTGCTGGCCCCGGCGGGGCTGGCGCTGGGCGTGCTTCTGAATCCCCACTTGTTCGAGACCATGGCGCGGCGCCTGCCGCGCCGCCGGGAGACCGCGTCATGAGTTCGACCGCCCGCGCCTCCCTGGCCGCCGTCCTCGCCGCCACCACGGCGCTGTCGGCGTTGTCCGCCGCGGCCGTCGCCGCCTCCGCCGTGGCGCCTTCCGCGGACGGGGGACCGTCGCCCGCCGCAGGAACGCCCGAGGCCGAGCGGGCGGTCATCACCGCCGATGAACTGACCCACGACCGCGCCCTGGACACGGTGACGGCGCGCGGCGGCGTGGAGATCCAATACGCCGGGCGCATCCTGCTGGCCGACACGGTCAACTATCAGGTCGGCAAGGACTTCGCCACGGCGTCGGGCCACGTGACGGTGGTCGAGCCGGATGGCTCCACCCTCTTCGCCGACTACGTGGAGCTTCAGGGCAAGCTCAAGGAAGGGCTGATCCGGGAAATCCGGGTGATGCTCAAGGACGGCTCCCGCCTGGCCGGGCGCGAGGCGATCCGCGAGGGCGACCGCACGACGCTGTCCTATGGCGTCTATTCGCCCTGCGACCGTTGCGACGACGGCGGGCGGTCCTGGGAGGTGAAGGCCGTCCAGGTGATCCACGATCAGGCGTCCCGCGACATCATCTACAAGGACGCGCGCCTGGAACTGTTCGGCGTGCCGGTCGCCTATACGCCCTATCTGGCCCATCCCGATCCGACCGTGGACCGCCGCAGCGGCTTGTTGGCGCCAACCTACGGCGGTACCAAGAACCTGGGCGTCACCATCACCACGCCCTATTACTACGCCCTATCGCCGACCCAGGACGTGACCTTCAGCCCGATGTTCACCACCGACGAGGGCGTGGTGCTGGCCGGGGAACACCGGCTGGCGACCTCCAAGGGACGCATCGTCACCGAAGGGTCGATCACCCAGGATAACGCCGGGCGCATCCGCAACCACCTAACCGGCGAGGCGCGCTTCGACCTCGACCGCACCTGGCGGACCGGCGCCGACGTCGCCGTGGCCAGCGACGACACCTATCTGCGGACCTACGGCTATCATTCGCCGTCCTTTCTGACCACGCGCCCCTATATCGAGGGCTTCGGTCGTCGCTCCTACGCCTACCTGGAGGGCTATTACTTCCAGGATCAGGTGGAGGTCGACCGCACCAACGGGGCGCCGCCGGTGGTCGCGCCGCTGGCCGGATGGGACTATGTCAGCGCGCCGGGCCGCCTGGGCGGCTGGCACACCGCCTCCCTCGGCACGGCGGTGGTGGAGCGCGGCGGCGACGGCGTCGACAGCCGCCGCGTCGACGCCTCCTACGGCTGGCACCTGCCCTATGTCGGCCCGGTGGGGGACGTCTACCGACTGGATCTGTCGCTCAGCGGTGATGGCTACCACGTCAACAACGTGCCGGGCAGCGGCCAGGGGGGACGGGATCTGGACGGCTTCACCGGGCGCGTCGTGCCCGAGGCGGCGTTGACCTGGAGCCTGCCCATGGAGCGCCCGCACGACAGCTTCCACGAGGTGTTCGA